>JAUYOH010000117.1 GCA_030695925.1 Candidatus Omnitrophota bacterium | reverse complement strand
AAAGGGTGTCGAGATGGTCATGCCCGGTGACAGCGTCATATTCGAAGTCGAACTCATAATCCCGGTCGCCATGGACAAAGAGCTGCGCTTCGCTATCCGCGAAGGCGGCCATACCGTAGGCGCCGGAGTCGTATCAGAGGTGGTAGCGTAAATCCATGCAAGAGCAGGTTATCTTTGAGTGCACAGTTTGCAAGAACAGGAATTACTCGTCTTCTAAGAACAAGAAGAACGTCACAGATAGGTTGGAATTAAAGAAGTTCTGCAGGTCCTGCAGAAAACATACACCGCATAAAGAGACAAAGTAGGCCTGTAGCTCTAATTGGTAGAGCAGCGGACTCCAAATCCGTTCGTTGGGGGTTCGAGTCCCTCCAGGCCTGCCAGAAAAAAATAGAATGAAGATAGCAGAAAACATAAGAACGTTTATAAATGAAATCGTAACCGAGATGAAGAAGGTCTCGTGGTCAAACCGTAAGGAGCTGGTAAGTTCAGCTTGGATAGTGGTCGGGTCAGTTCTGGTATTCACGATAGTTTTAGGGATCTTTGACTTTTTATTCTCAAAGGCGATAAGTCTGATATTGAAGCAGGGATTTTAATCAGAGATGGCAAAGAAGTGGTACGTTATTCATACGCAGACGGGAAGCGAAGAGAAGGTCAAGTCTTCGATTGAAAGACGCGCCGAATCTAATAATATGAAGGACCTTATCGTTCAGGTCCTCATTCCTACAGAGCAGGTCTCAGAGGTAAAGGAAGGCAAGAAGAAGATCTCTCAGAGGAAGTTCTTCCCCGGCTATGTCCTCGTTGAGATGGACTTGACCGACCAGTCTTGGTATCTGGTCAAGAATACCGCCGGTGTGACGGGATTTATCGGAGCAAGGTCAAAACCGGTCGCGCTCAGAGAAGAGGAAGTGCAGTCGATCTTAAGGCAGAGCGAAGAGCGCAAAGTAAAGCCTACCCCGAAGGTAATATTCGAAAAAGGCGAATCCGTGAGAGTAACAGACGGCCCGTTTACGAATTTTAATGGTGTAATTGAGGAAGTAAACCCGGATAAAGGCAAGTTAAAGGTTTCGGTCACTATATTCGGACGTTCAACGCCGGTAGAATTGGAATACTGGCAGGTAGAGAGACTTTAAAATGGCAAAAAAGATCAAAGCCACAATTAAATTATATTGTCCGGCAGGACAGGCGAATCCTGCGCCGCCGGTCGGCCCCGCGCTTGGTCAGCACGGAGTCAACATAATGGAATTCTGCAAGAAGTTCAACGAGATTTCCAAGTCGCAGGAAGGTCTTGTCTTGCCGGTAGTCATATCGGTATATGAGGACAAGACTTTCAGTTTTATCGTCAAGAGCCCGCCTTGCTCGGTCCTATTAAAGAGGGCATGCGGTTTGGCGAAGGCCTCGGGCGTACCGAATAAGGAGAAGGTCGGAAAGGTCACTAAGGCGCAGGTAATCGAGATAGTGAAGATGAAATCGAAGGATTTAAATACGGAAGATATAAACAAGGCGATAAAGATCGTCGAAGGCACCGCCCGGAGCATGGGCATAGAGGTAGAAGGTTAAAGGACATATTTCAATGGCGAGTAAGAGAGTAAAATCATTTGAGAATTTAGTCGATAAGTCGAAAAAATATTCTTTAAAGGAAGCCATCTCTATTTTAAAGAAAGCCCCCAAGACGAAATTTGACGAATCCGTCGACTTGGCGATAAAGCTGGATATAGACCCCAAGCAATCGGATCAAATGGTAAGAGGAACGATCGTATTGCCGCACGGGACCGGAAAGACAAAGAAGGTCGCGGTATTCTGCAAAGGCGAGGCGCAGCACAAGGCTAAAGAGGCGGGTGCCGATCAGGTAGGAGCCGAGGATTTAATAGAGAAGGTAAGTAAGGGTTTCATGGATTTTGATGTCGCGGTAGCGACGCCCGAGATGATGAGGGAATTAAGCAAATTGGGCAAGATATTGGGGCCGCGAGGCCTTATGCCTAATCCGAAGGCGGGAACTGTCACCGAAGACGTCGCCAAGGCGGTCAAGGAAGTCAAAGGCGGTAAGGTCGAATTTAAGATGGACAAGATATCCAATATAAATATGGCGGTGGGCAAGATCTCATTCGATGAGAACGCGATCTATAGCAACGCCTTTACGCTGATAGAGGCGGTTCAGCACGCCAGGCCCGCCACGCTAAAAGGCAGCTACATCAGGTCTATCGCGATATCGACCACAATGGGTCCGGGTGTTAAACTGGACCTTTCTAATTTGGCAAGAGGCTGACGAGATGGAGAAATCCGGGCGCAAATTTAAAGGGATAATGGTTGACGAGATAGCGAAGATCATCAAGGAGAATCCCTACCTTTTTTTTGTGAACTTCCAGAAGATCCCGAATTCAAAGACAGAGAAATTGAGGCGCACTCTCAAAAAATCCTCATCGGACCTTAAGGTCGTCAAGAAGTCCATCCTGAAGCTGGCGCTTAAGAAACGCAGCTTGGATTCGCTATGCGATTTGGCCGAAGAATCTTGCGCCATAACGTTTGCCAAGGACGATCCGGCCAGGACATCCAAGATATTATACGATTTCGCCAGGGCCGATGAGAATATGGTCATAAAGGGCGGATATATTGAAGGCGAGATATTATTGGTGGGCAGGATAAAGGAATTAGCGATGCTTCCGCCGCGCGAGGTATTGCTTGCGTGGGTAGTCGGCGGGATGAAGGCACCTATAAACGGATTGGCGAATGTATTGAGAGGCAATATACAGAAATTGGTCTACGTCTTGAACGCGATTTCAAAAAAAGAGGAAAAAGGAGGCTAATATGGTAGAGGTAACGGAGAAGACAGAACTTAGCAAGAAGTTGAACGATATCATGAAATCTATCGAAGAGATTAGCGTGCTGGAGCTCTCAACGCTTGTTAAGGCAATGGAGGAGAAGTTCGGAGTGATTGCGGCCGTCCCGATGGCTGCGGTAGCGGCAGGTGCCCCGGCAGCCGGTGCAGCGCCTGCTGTGGAAGAGAAATCGACTTTTACCGTCGTATTGACGGATGTCGGCGCGAACAAGATCAACGTCATCAAGGAGATCCGCGCCGTCACGACCCTTGGTCTGAAAGAAGCCAAGGATTTAGCGGATTCCGCGCCAAAGACGGTTAAGGAAAATATCCCCAAAGAAGAGGCCGAAAACATCAAGAAGAAGTTAGAGGCCGCCGGCGCTAAAGTCGAACTTAAGTAATACAGTCAAAGTATAAAGGAAAGCAAATGGTTATCAAGAGGAAGAATTACGCCAAATTACCTGAACTTTTCGAGATGCCAAATCTTCTCGATATTCAGGTGCGTTCTTTTGATGACTTCTTGCAGGTTGACGTCCCGAAAGCTAAACGTGAACGCAAGGGGCTGGAAGAGGTTTTTCATGAATTCTTCCCTATAGAGAATCCGGATGGTTCCTACAAGCTCGAATACGTCAATTATTCATTAGGCAAACCGAAATACGATGAGTTCGAGTGCCTGAGTCTTGGCATGACTTACGCCGTGCCCCTGAAGATAAAAGTCCGTTTAAGGGGTAAAAAAGGCGGTGAGCCGGAGCAAGATGTATATCTCGGCGAGTTACCTTTGATGACCAAGACGGGCACCTTTATCATCAACGGTGACGAAAGGGTCATAGTAAGCCAGCTACATCGTTCGCCGGGCGTCTCTTTTGAGGAAGAGATCCATCCTAACGGAAAGAGGCTTTATTCGGCGCGGGTCATCCCGTACAGGGGCGCATGGATAGAGTTCGAGTTTGACGTAAACGACTGCATACATGCCGTCATAGACAGACGAAGGAAGGTGATGGCGACGGTCCTATTGCGCGCGTTAGGTTATTCAAGCGACAGTGACATATTAGATGCCTTTTGCGGCATAGAGACGATCAAGCTCAACGAAAAACAGGACCTTAAAGATTTGATCGGCAGCACTATCGCGAGCGATGTGGCCGTAGATGAAAAGACAGGAGAGGCCCTAAATCTTAAATATAAAAAGATAACAAAGGAACTGGTCGACGAACTATGGAGCGAGAACCATATCAGGTCGATCCAGATCCTCAAGGCCACCTCCCCAGAGATAGAAAATACTCTCTTGAAAGACCATCTTAAATCAAGAGATGAGGCGTTAGTGGATATATATAGGAAATTAAGACCGGGTGACCCCGCGACTATCGAGTCGGCGCAAGGGCTTATAAACCGGCTCTTCTTTGACTCGAAGAGATACGACTTGGGCCGCGTAGGCAGGCATATTATAAATAGGAAAGTGAGCTTGGATTTACCGCTTGACCAGAGGACCATCACCCCACAGGATTTAGTCGCGATCATTAAATATTTAATAAAATTGAAGAACGGTGAAGGCCAGATCGACGATATTGACCATCTGGGCAATAGGAGGATCCGCACCGTCGGAGAACTCCTCCAGAATCAATTCAGGATTGGCTTGGCACGCCTTGAACGGTCCATCCGTGAGAGGCTATCTATATACGACCTCGAGAATATAATGCCGCATAATCTCATCAATTCGAAACTTGTCTCAAGCGTAATAAGGGATTTCTTCGGCCGTTCGCAGCTTTCACAGTTCATGGACCAGACCAACCCCTTGGCGGAGATGACCCACAAGCGCCGCTTAAGCGCTTTGGGGCCGGGCGGTTTATCGCGCGAACGCGCCGGATTTGAAGTCCGCGACGTCCATCATTCGCATTACGGCCGCATCTGTCCTATCGAGACGCCTGAAGGCCCGAATATCGGCTTGATTGCGTCTCTATGTACCTATGCCCGTATAAACGAGTTTGGATTTATCGAGACGCCCTATAGAAAATCGGAAAAGGGAAAAGTTTTTGAGAAAGAAGAATATCTATCCGCCGATATCGAAGACAAATATATAATCGCCCAAGCGAACGCGAAATTAGATTCACGGGGCCATTTTGCCGAGAAGGATATCTTGTGCAGGTATAGAGGTGATTTTCCTCTAGTGCCGAAAGAGAAAGTCAACTATATGGACGTCAGCCCCCGTCAACTGGTCTCTATCGCGGCAAGCCTTATACCTTTTCTGGAGCATGATGACGCAAACCGCGCTTTGATGGGTTCTAATATGCAACGCCAGGCAGTTCCTTTGATGGTGACGGAAGCGCCGCTAATCGCTACCGGCATGGAATACAGGGCCGCTAAGGATTCGGGAGCGGTAATCGTCGCGGAGGAGGAAGGCGTGGTTAAATCCATCCAGGCAGACGAGATCACAATCGGGGATAAAATATACAGGTTACGCAAATTTATGCGTTCCAACGCCGATACCTGCGTAAATCAAAGGCCGGTCGTCAAAGTCGGACAGAAGGTAAAGAAGGGGGAAGTCATAGCGGACGGCCCGGCGACCGCGCAAGGCGAATTAGCGCTCGGTAAAAACGTTCTGGTCGCGTTTATGCCGTGGAGAGGATACAATTTTGAGGACGCGATCATAATAAATGAGAAAATCGTGAAGGAAGATAAATATACTTCCATACATATAGCGGAGTTTGAACTTGAGGCCCGCGATACACGGCTGGGCAACGAAGAGATAACGCGCGATATTCCGAACGTAAGCGAGGACGCCCTAAATAACCTGGACGAAGACGGTATAGTGAGGATCGGCGCGGAGGTCGAATCGGGAGATATCTTAGTCGGTAAAGTAACACCCAAGAGCGAGACCGAGCTTTCTCCGGAAGAGAAACTGTTGCGCGCCATATTCGGAGAGAAGGCAGGCGACGTCAGGGATACGTCACTGATCGTCCCGCCCGGTGTCGAAGGCACCATAGTGGACGTCAAGATCTTTACAAGAAAAGGCGGCAAGGCAAAGACCAAAGAGGAACTACAAAAGGAGATCTCGCAATTAGAGGAGATCAAGAAATATTACGAGAGCCGGATCCAGCATATAAAGAAGGAAAAGGCGCACAAGTTAGCGAAATTTTTAGTCGGTCAGAAGTTAGCCTCCGGACTTGTGGATGACGAGACCGGAGAGGTCCTGATACCGAAAGACAAGACGATCCGCGAGTCGGATCTAAAGAAACTCGAAAGATGCGGGTTGGATAATATTAAATTAGTCGATAACAAGGAAGTCGAGGACGAGATAAAGCGCATATTCAGGATCCTCGATGACCAGATGGACGAACTGGAATATGAAGAAGGGCGCGAGATAGATAAGATAAAGAGGGGCGATGAATTACCGGCAGGCGTATTAAAGAAAGTGGTAGTCCTGGCCGCGACCAAGAGGAAGATACAGGTCGGCGATAAGATGGCCGGACGGCACGGTAATAAAGGTGTAGTGGCCCGCATAGTCCCCGAGGAGGATATGCCGTATCTTCCGGACGGCACGGCTGTCGAGATAATATTAAACCCCTTAGGCGTGCCTTCCCGTATGAACGTCGGGCAGATCCTGGAGACGCATTTAGGCTGGGCCGCCAAGATCCTGGGACTCCATATGGCATCGCCTGTCTTCGACGGAGCCAAGGAAGAAGAGATTAAGCAGGAATTAAGGAATGCCGGTCTTCCGGAAGATGGCCGTGTTGTATTACACGACGGTTTAATCGGCGAGCCCTTTGACCAAAAAGTGACAGTCGGTTACATCTATATGATGAAACTCATCCATCTTGTCGATGAGAAGATACACGCGCGTTCAATAGGACCATATTCGCTGGTAACTCAGCAGCCGCTCGGCGGTAAGGCCCAATTCGGAGGCCAAAGATTCGGCGAGATGGAAGTATGGGCGCTTGAGGCATACGGAGCGGCCTTTACTCTTCAGGAACTCCTGACTGTGAAATCCGACGACGTAATCGGACGCACAAGGATTTACGAAGCGATCGTTAAAGGGGAAAACGCCTTACAGCCCGGCACCCCTGAGTCGTTTAATGTATTACTGAAAGAACTTCAAAGCCTTTGTCTGGATGTAAGGACGGAAAAGAAAAAATAAAATGGTAAGAGACTATATCCTTCAAAGACCGAAAGCATCAAAAAGAGAAGATATGTTCAGGCCTCACGAGAAGATGATAGATGAGACTAGCCTCTTTGATGCCATAAGCATTAAGATAGCCTCGAATGAGACTATCCGCTCCTGGTCCCGCGGTGAGGTCAAGAAGCCGGAGACGATAAACTACAGGACATTCAAGCCCGAGAAAGATGGCCTCTTCTGCGAGAAGATATTCGGCCCGACCAAGGACTGGGAATGCAATTGCGGTAAATATAAGAGGATAAAATATAAAGGCATAATATGCGACAGGTGCGGCGTCGAAGTCACCTTCTCCAAGGTAAGGCGCGAGAGGATGGGCCATATAGAGTTGGCCGCGCCGGTATCCCATATATGGTTCTTTAAGGCGATGCCGAGCAGGATGGGAGCGTTACTAGACTTGAATTTAAGGGATCTGGAAAGAGTCCTCTATTATGAGGAGTATATAGTCGTCGATCCGGGCGAGTCCGCTTTAAAGAAGAAGCAGCTCCTTACCGAAGACCAGTATCAGGAAGCGGTGGAGAAATATGGCCACAAGTTCACAGCCAAGATGGGCGCGGAAGCGGTCAGAGACCTTATCAAAGAGATAGACCTCGATAAGACGGCTCAGAAGCTGCATGTCGATTTTAAGAAAGTGAAATCGGAGCAGTCCCTGAAGAAGATAGTCAAGGTCTTGAAGATAATTGAGGCCTTCAGAAAATCCGGGAATAAGCCCGAGTGGATGATCGTGGATGCTATTCCGGTCTTACCGCCGGATCTACGGCCCCTGGTCCCGCTCGACGGCGGCAGGTTCGCGACCAGCGACTTAAACGACCTTTACAGAAGAGTTATAAACAGAAATAACCGTTTGAAGAAACTCATAGATCTTAAGGCACCGGATATAATCATCAGAAACGAGAAGAGGATGCTTCAGGAGGCGGTTGACGCGCTCTTTGACAACGGCCGGCACGGCAGGGCGGTCTTAGGACCGGGAAACAGGCCGCTTAAATCCTTAAGCGATATGCTAAAAGGCAAGCAGGGCAGGTTCAGGCAGAACCTGTTAGGAAAGCGCGTAGACTATTCCGGAAGGTCGGTCATTGTCGTAGGCCCCGAGCTTAAATTGAATCAATGCGGGCTGCCGAAGAAGATGGCGCTGGAGCTGTTCGAGCCGTTCATAATAAGAAAATTAAGAGAGCAGGGTTTTGTCCACACCATAAAGAGCGCGAAGAAGATGGTCGAGAAAGCCCGTCTTGAGGTATGGGACATCCTGGATGAGGTAATCAGAGAACATCCCGTATTGCTTAACCGCGCCCCCACACTTCACAGGCTGGGTATTCAGGCATTCGAGCCGGTATTGATCGAGGGTAAAGCCATCAGGATACATCCTTTGGTCTGCACGGCATTTAACGCCGACTTCGACGGCGACCAGATGGCGGTGCATGTCCCGCTTTCGGTAGAGGCGCAGATGGAGTGCCGGCTGCTGATGCTCTCCGTAAATAATATCTTCTCGCCGGCCAACGGAAGCCCGATCACGACACCCACACAGGATATCGTGTTAGGATGTTATTACCTTACGCAGGAGAAGGACGGCGACAAAGGAGAAGGCAAGACTTTCAGCGACACCGACGAGGCATTAATCGCTTATCAGGACAAACAGGTAGGTTTGCATGCAAAAGTCAAAGTAAGGATAAACGGCAAATTAATTGACACAACCCCCGGCAGGGTTTTATTTAACAGTGTATTTCCCAAAGAGTTCGAGTTTGTTAATGAGGCGATGAGTAAATCTACACTCAGCAATGTAATAGTCGCGATACATAAGCAATTCGGGAATGACAAGACCGTTCAAATCCTGGATGATCTGAAGAAGATCGGATTTGAGTACGCTACATTGGCCGGTATATCTATCGCGATAGATGACCTTCGGATACCTAAAGAAAAATCCAGATATATCAAAGACGCGCGGCAGGAAGTCCTTAGCGTTGAAGAACAATATAGGAAAGGCCTTATCACCGACGGCGAGAGATATAACAAGGTCATCGATATATGGACGTATACCACCGATAAGATATCGGATATGATATTTGAGGAGCTTGACCAGTTCAACCCCGTATTAATGATGGCCAATTCAGGTGCCCGAGGCTCAAAGCAGCAGATAAAGCAGCTTGCCGGGATGAGAGGCCTGATGGCCAAGCCCTCCGGCGAGATCATAGAGAGCCCGATCACCGCCAATTTCCGCGAAGGCCTGACTGTTTTGGAGTATTTCATATCGACTCACGGCGCGAGGAAAGGTCTGGCTGATACCGCCCTTAAGACCGCCGATTCGGGGTACCTTACCCGCCGGCTCGTAGACGTGGCGCAGGACGTCATCATAAACGAAGACGATTGCGGCACCTTAAACGGTATTTTTGTAAGCGCGATAATAGAGGGCGATGAAGTGGTGGTCTCCCTGAAGGAGAGGATCATCGGAAGGGTCGCCTTGGATAATATAGTCGATATCATAACGGATGAGATCATAGTGGCCTCCGGCGGTGAGATCGACGAAGTAGCGGCTGACCATATCGAGCAGGTCGGCATAGAGAGCATCAGGATCAGGTCTGTCTTAACATGCGAGGCGAAATACGGTATTTGCGCCAAATGTTACGGCCGCAATTTAGCTACGGGCAGGATAGTTGAGCTTGGCGAGGCGATAGGTATCATAGCGGCTCAGTCGATCGGAGAGCCGGGTACCCAGCTTACGATGAGGACGTTCCATATCGGCGGCACCGCATACAGAGTCGTAGCGCAATCGTTCATCAAGGCCAAGAACAAAGGTATCGCCAAATATCATAATTTGAAAGTCGCCGAAAAAGGAAGCGGCTTTGTGGTCCTAAACAGGAACGGCCAGATCTCCATCAACGACGAGGCGGGCCGCGAATTAGAGAGGTATCCGGTTCCACACGGCGCGATATTATCCGCAGGAGACGAGAAGAAAGTCTCGAAAGAGGATATATTCGTAAAGTGGGACCCTTATACCCTACCTATACTTACAGAAGTGACCGGTAAGATCCGTTTCGAAGACATCAAAGAGGGCGTTACAATAAGAGAGGAAGTGGATTCAGGGACCGGCTTGACCGAGAGAGTGGTCATAGAGCACAAAGGCGAATATCACCCTCAGATCGTAATCTTAGGCAGCAAAAACGAGGTGCTGGCGTTATATACTATCCCTTCCGGCGCGCATATCGTCGTAAAAGACGGTCAGAAGGTTTCGGCAGGCGATTTAATAGCGAAGACACCCCGTAAGACGATAAAGACGAAGGATATCACGGGTGGTCTGCCGCGTGTGGCGGAATTATTTGAGGCACGCAGGCCGAAAGACCCGGCTATCATAAGCGAGATAGACGGTGCAGTGGAATTCGGTCCCTCCAAGAAGGGTCAGAGGTGCGTTATAGTAAAGAGCTCGACCGGCATGAAGAAAGAGTATCTTATCCCGCACGGCAAACATCTAAACGTTTATAAGGGCGATAAAGTAACCGCCGGCCAGCAACTAATAGATGGTCCGGTCGTTCCTCAGGATATATTGCGTGTTTCAGGTGACAAGAAACTTCAGGAATATCTCGTAAACGAGGTACAGGAGGTTTACAGGTTCCAGGGTGTCAAGATAAACGATAAGCATATAGAGGTCATCGTCCGCCAGATGTTAAAGAAGGTAAGGATCGATGAGGCCGGCGATACCGATTTCTTGGTCGGAGCGCAGGTGGATAAAATTAAGTTCCTGGAAGAGAACGAGCACATCAAGAAAAAGGGCGGAAAACCGGCCAGCGCCACACAGGTGCTGCTCGGCATAACTAAGGCCGCGCTTTCTACGGAGAGCTTTATCTCGGCGGCGAGCTTCCAGGAGACGACGCGCGTATTGACCGACGCGGCCGCAAGCGGCAAGCGCGATCAGTTAAGAGGCCTTAAAGAGAACGTCATCATGGGTCACCTTATCCCTGCCGGAACAGGCTTTGAGGCGCACAGGGATGTGGAAGTCGCAAAGAATCTATAAATTTTAGGGAGTAAAGATGCCAACAATCGCGCAATTGATCAGGATCGGAAGGGTACAGAAAAGAAAAAGGACAAAATCTCCTGCCTTGAAGAAGTGTCCGCAGAAGCGCGGGGTTTGTCTGCAGGTAAAGACGATGACTCCTAAGAAGCCGAACTCGGCTCTAAGGAAGATCGCCAGGGTCAGGCTTACCAACGGTATAGAGGTCACATCGTATATACCCGGCGAAGGACATAACCTGCAGGAACACTCCATCGTTTTAGTAAGAGGCGGGAGGGTCAAGGACCTTCCGGGTGTCAGGTATCATATCGTGCGCGGCACGTTGGATGCGGCAGGAGTCAACCAACGGAGGAAGTCCAGGTCAAAATACGGCGCTAAGATGCCCAAATAAGGTTAAATAAACAAATGAGAAGACGCAGAGCCGAAGGAAGAGAAATATTACCGGATCCGAAATATAAATCAAAAGTGGTCTCCAAGTTCATGAATATGATAATGGAGCGCGGAAAGAAATCAATTGCCGAGCACATAGTATATTCCGCTTTTGAGGCGGCGGCGAAGAAGGTAGGTAAGGAGCCGCTTGAGGTCTTCCAGAAGGCGCTGGATAACGCCAGGCCCCTGGTCGAATTGAAATCAAGGAGAGTTGGCGGCGCCACCTATCAGGTACCGATCGAGGTGCGTCAGGACAGAGGCGTATCCATCGCTATGAGATGGATAAGGGACTACGCAAAGGCGCGTAAGGGAAAACCGATGGTGGAGAAGCTTGCCACAGAGATATCGGACGCTTATAACGGGACAGGTTCCGCGGTAAAGAAACGCGAAGACATACACAAGATGGCGGAGGCGAACAAGGCCTTCAGTCACTTTAGATGGTAAATTAAACCAAGATCGCATTTATGGACGATGGCTATAAAAACACAGTCTGCATTGAGTGAACAGGATATGGCAAGAGAGTACGCTTTAGAAAAGACAAGAAACATAGGCATAATAGCCCATATAGACGCGGGCAAGACCACGACTACCGAGAGGGTTTTGTTCTACACCGGCCGTGTCCATAAGATCGGCAGTGTGGATGAGGGCACGGCGACGATGGACTGGATGGTCCAGGAGCAGGAGCGCGGCATCACTATTACCTCGGCCAGCACCACCTGTTTCTGGAGGGACATGCGCATCAACGTCATCGATACGCCGGGCCACGTCGATTTTACCATCGAGGTAGAACGCTCATTGAAAGTGCTTGACGGTGCGGTTGTTATATTCTGCGCGGTCGGAGGCGTTGAGCCGCAGTCAGAGACGGTCTGGCGTCAGGCGGATAGATATAAAGTTCCCCGAGTCGCTTATATAAATAAGATGGACAGGACCGGGGCTGATTTTTTCGGGACCATAAAGCAGATGGTGCAGAGATTAGGGGCGGTGCCCGTGCCTATCCAGATCCCTTACGGCACGGAGGATAGTTATAAGGGCGTCATAGACCTGATAGAGATGAAGGCCGTAAAATACGAGGACGAGAAGGGTATCGAATTCGGTATACAGGACATACCGTCAGATCTGGTTTCCATGGCCAAGGAATATCGCGCCCATATGATAGAAAAATTAGCCGAGGTCGACGATGCTATTATGGAGAAATTCGTCCACGGGCAGGGAGTAAGCAACGAGGAGATAAAGGTTGCCTTAAGAAAAGGGACTATAATGAACGCCATCGTGCCGGTCGTCTGCGGTACGTCTTTCAGGAACAAGGGCGTTCAGCCGCTTTTGGACGCGGTATGCGATTATCTGCCGAGCCCATTGGATGTTCCGCCTATGAAGGGATTAAATCCGGAGACCGGGCAGCACGAGGAGAGGAAGGCTTCGGATGAAGGGCATTTCTGTGCCTTGGCTTTTAAGATCGTATCCGATCCTTATGTGGGCAAATTGACATATTTCAGGGTCTATTCGGGCTTTTTGGAATCCGGCTCGTACATATATAATTCGAATAAAGAAGTGAAGGAGCGAGTCGGCAAGATATTAAGGATGCACGCCAATAAACAGGAGGTAGTCGAGAAGGTCTATTCCGGAGACATAGCGGCCGCGGTCGGATTAAAGGACACCAAGACCGGCGATACTATTTGCGACGAAGACCACCCGATAACTTTGGAGTCCATGCATTTTCCGGAGCCGGTCGTGTCTCTGGCGATCGAGCCGAACACGAAAGCCGATCAGGATAAATTGGGCATGGTATTGAATAAGTTCCAGGAAGAGGACCCGTCATTCAGGGTCAATTATAATAATGAGACCGGGCAGACCGTTATATCCGGGATGGGTGAGCTGCATCTTGAGATCATAGTAGATAGGATGCTTAGAGAATTTAAGGTCGAGGCAAATGTCGGCAAACCCGAGGTCGCCTATAAGGAGACGATAAGGAAACCGTCCCACAGCGTGGGTAAATTTATACATCAGTCAGGCGGCCGCGGGCAATACGGCCATGTCGTATTGGATATGGAACCCGGCGAGCCGAATTCGGGTATTACCTTCGTAAATAAGATAGTCGGAGGGTCCATACCGAAAGAATACATCCCGGCCGTAAAGAACGGCGTCAATATGGCGTCGAAGAACGGTGCCTTGGCAGGATATCCCGTAATAGACGTGAAAGTGACTTTAGTCGACGGCTCTTATCACGAAGTCGATTCTTCCGAGATGGCGTTTAAGACGGCGGCTTCGATGGGTTTTGTCGCAGGGTTAAAGCTTGGCAGTCCCGTTTTACTTGAGCCGATTATGGAGATCGAAGTAACTATACCGGAAGAATTTTTGGGACAGGTGATCGGGGATATTAATTCCCGGCGGGCAAAGATAGAATCCATAAAGCAGAGGGCCAACGCAAAAGTCCTCGCCGGCACAGTTCCCTTGGCAGAGATGTTCGGATACGCATCCGCCCTAAGGTCATTGACACAGGGGCGTGGAACATATACAATGGAACCTTCGTGTTATTCGGAGGTCCCGAAACAGATAGCGGAGAAGATAATTTCCGCTGCGGTAAAAGGATAAAAGGAGGTTATTATGGCAAAGGAAAAATTTCAACGCACTAAGCCGCACGTAAATGTCGGAACGGTAGGCCACGTAGACCATGGTAAGACGACCCTGACAGCCGCGATCACCATGTGCCTTAACAAGAAGGGCATGGCAGAGGTAAGGGCCTAT
>JAUYOH010000115.1 GCA_030695925.1 Candidatus Omnitrophota bacterium | reverse complement strand
ACATTACAAGTAAGAATGAGCTCAAGAAAGCCTATCAGAGACAGGCGCTTTCTACCCATCCGGATAGAAATCCGAATATGCCTTGTGCTGAAAAGGAATTTGATGAGGTGAATAAGTCCTATAAGATACTCACTGAATACTGTGAGGCTCTTGAGCAGGCAAATCAAAAAGATAATCCGATATTAGTGAGGGTAAGGCCCGACCTTTAATGGAATGAGGTCGGCCTATCCCTTCTGGATAAGAGGATGATGGAAAAAGAGGGAAAGTATATCTATTGCATTATCGCTACATCCCAGGAAAGGAATTTTGGCCCCATAGGGATCGGCGGAAGAGGTGACGATGTCCTAACCATCGGCTATGAGGATCTAAGCATGGTCGTGAGCAGCCATCCTATAACTAAATTTGCCGTTAACTCAGATAATATGCTTGCCCATCAAAGGGTGATTGAGGCGGTGATGAAGGAATTTGACAGCGTGCTTCCGGTCAGGTTCGGGACTATCGCGTCAAACGCCGATGAGGTAAGGAATCTTCTTGGCAGAAGATATCGGGAACTTAAGAACGCGTTACGGGATGCTGACCACAAAGTAGAATTGGGCGTTCAAGGCGTATGGAAGACTATGGATGTAATCTTCAAAGAAGTTGTAGACGAGAATAAGGTGATTAAAATAACAAAAGAGGATATTCAGAGCGACAAGAATAAGAAAAATATTCAGGCCAAAATGGAAGTAGGTAAGCTTGTGGAGAAGGCCTTGGAAAAGAAGAAAGCCAAAGAGGCGGAAAAGATCGTAGACGCGTTGAGGAGAACGGCTTTTGATTACAAGCTCAATAAGACCATAGGCGATGAGATGTTTGTAAACGCCGCGTTTTTGGTGGATAAAGGCAGGGAAAAAGAGTTCGATAATATAATGGATGATTTAGGCGAAGAGCATAAGGAGAGAGTGAAATTTATGTATACGGGGCCTTTGCCCGTATTTAACTTCGTCAATATCGTCATCTATCC
>JAUYOH010000111.1 GCA_030695925.1 Candidatus Omnitrophota bacterium | reverse complement strand
ATGATATTTCCCCTCACCTTAATCCTCTCCCCATCGGGGAGAGGGAAGGGCGAGGGGGTAGTTTCGTTTTTAAATTATGAATAACATAAAACAAATATTGGTCATCACTCTAAGCAATATAGGCGATGTCGTCCTTACTTTGCCGGTCATCGGCGCGTTGAAGGAAAATTTCAAGGAAGCCCTGATAGACGTCGTCGTGGGCACCCGCGCCAAAGAGGTCCTTGAGGCCGACCCGCGGATAGACAGGATGTATGTCTACGACAAATCGCTCTCGTTCATCGGGAAATTTAAGTTCTTACTGGGGTTAAGAAAAAAAAGGTATGACCTTATCGTCGATCTGCGTAACAGCCTCCTGTCTTTTCTTCTGCGTCCAAGATTTTCCAGTAAACCGACCCTGAATTTACCGGAAGGGGTGATCCATAAAATAGACGCGCATATGTTAAGGGTCAAGTCGCTGGGGCTTAGCGCTACGCCCAATTCTTACCAGATATGGATAAGCCAGATAGACGCGGATAATGCCAGTAAGCTTTTGAAGAAAAAGGGCATCTCGGATTCGGACGAGGCCGTCTGTATAAGCCCGGGCGCCAAGAGCCATATAAAGAGATGGCCCGAGGGCAATTTCGCCAAGGTCTGCGACAAATTGATAGACGAGATGAAGGTCAAAGTCGTCTTTGTCGGAGACGCCTCGGACAGGGCGATATGCGAGCGGATACTAAATAGGATGAGAAGTTACGCGGTCTCGGTCGCGGGAGAGACAAACTTACGCGAGCTGGCATGGTGCATAAAGCGCTCGCGCCTTCTGATAACAAACGACAGCGCGCCCCTTCATATCGCCGGTTCGGTCGGGACACCGTCTGTGGCGATATTCGGCCCCACTGATTACAGGAAATACGGGCCGAGAGAGGGATTAGGGGTGGCCCTACGCAAAGGACTTCATTGTTCCCCATGCGAGGTCGCCCAGTGCAGGTATAACCTTGAATGTATGAAAGCGGTCGAAGCCGGGGAGGTATTTGAGGCCGCGAGGGAGATATTGAGTGAAAGAAAAGAGCCGAGAACGTAGGATACTTTTAATAAGGACCGACAGGATAGGCGACGTGCTATTGTCGACGCCGGCCATAAAGGCCGTCAGGGACGCGTATCCGAACGCCCACATAGCGATGATGGTCAGGCCTTATGCCGGGGATATAGTCGACGGCAATCCCTATCTTGACGAAGTAATACTATATGATAAAGACGGCGAACACAAGAGTATATTCGCCACATTAAAATTCGCGGCCGGGTTGAGGAAGAAAAGATTTGACCTCGCGATAATACTCCATCCGACGAACAGGTCCAATATAATCCCGTTCCTCGCGGGCATTCCGGAGCGCGTCGGCTACGATAAAAAAGGCGGGGTCTTTTTGACGAAGAGGCTCAAGGATGTAAAGCATCTCGGTGAGAAGCACGAGATAGATTATAACCTCGATGTATTGCGTGCCGTAGGTATTGAGGCGAAAGACAGGGCATTGTATATGCCGGTCAAGGCCGAGGATGAGAGGATAATAGACAGGTTCTTCCTCTTAAACGATCTGGATAAGAAGGACACTATTATCGCGATACATCCGGGCGCCAGTTGTCCTTCAAAGCGCTGGCCGGCGTACAGGTTCGGCCGTGTAGCGGATGAATTGATAGACAGGCATAAGGTAAAGATTGTTATCATAGGCGGACCGGCGGATATCAAGACCGTAAAGGAAGCGGAAAGCGGGATGCTACATAGGCCCATAGTTTTATCTGAAGACCATTCGTTGGGAGAGGTCGCGGCGATATTAAAGAGATGCAAGATGTTCATCTCGAATGATTCCGGGCCCGTGCATATAGCGGTGGCTGTCGGCACACCTGTCATCTCGATATTCGGCCGCCTTGACCCCGGTCTTTCTCCGGCGAGATGGAGACCTGTGGGCCCAAATGACATCGTCATACACAAAGACGTCGGTTGCAAATACTGCAAAGCCCATGCCTGCGAGATAAATTTCAAATGCCTCGACGCCATAACAGTCGAGGATGTCTTGGGTGCCGCCGAGAGTTTGCTTAAGAAGGTTTGACACTAAGTGGTATTGATGGTAAACTTTTTTAGAATAAGAGGTTGATTAATTATGGCATTTCTTGTCACAGGCGCGGCAGGTCTGATAGGCCGCAATATAGCGTTAGAACTTCAGGATAAAGGCAAGGTCTTAGCCTTAGACGATTTTTCTGTCGGCACGAAGAATAACCTTGAAGGATTTAAAGGAGAGATAATCACGGCAGATATAAGGGCCGTCGATTACTCGAAGTTCGCGAATAGCCTCGAGGCGATATTCCACGAGGCCGCTATAACCGATACGACGGTAACCGATACATCTCTTATGGACTCCGTAAACGTAGACGCCTTTAAGAGGCTCTTGGATTACGCAAGGAGAATAGGATGCAGGAAGATAGTCTATGCCTCGAGCGCGGCCACATACGGCAAGGGAAAAGTGCCGATGAGCGAGTCGGATAAGCCCGCGCCCGCGAATATCTACGGCGAGAGTAAGGTGAAGATGGAAGCGGTCGCTGGAGAGTTCGCGAGCGAAAATCCCGGCTTCTCGGTTGTGGGGTTGCGTTATTTCAACGTGTACGGCCCCGGCGAGTTTCATAAAAAAAAGGCCGCGAGCATGATATATCAGTTATACCTGCAGATAGAGGCGGACAAGAACCCCAGAATATTCAAATGGGGAGAGCAGTTCCGCGATTTTATCTATGTCAAAGATGTCGTGGCCGCCAATCTTCGGGCGATGGATTACGCGAAGAGCGGCGTATTTAACGTCGGCGCCGGTATTCCTAACACATTTAACAGGGTGATAGAGGTTCTCAACAAAGTGATGGGCAAAAACTTAAAGCCCGAGTATTTCGATAATCCGTACGGATTCTATCAGGACCAGACCCAGGCTGATACGAAATTAAGTGTATCAGAACTGAAATTCAAAGCTGAATATGATTTGGAAAAGGGAATCAGGGATTATGTTAGAATACTGGAGAAAACATGAAACCGCATGACATAGCAAGAATAGATAAAATAATATCGAAATTTAAAGACGTAAAAATCCTCATCGTGGGGGATATTATCCTCGATGAATTCGTCTGGGGCGATACCTCGAGGATCTCTCCGGAGGCGCCTGTCCCGGTAGTCCTTGTAGAGCGCGAATCGCTTATGCCGGGCGGAGCGGCGAATGTCGCAAGTAATATCTGCGCTTTGGGAGCGAAGGCGTATTTGGTCGGCGCGGTCGGAAGGGATGAACACGGCCGAAGACTCGAGAAGATCCTAAAAGAAAAAGGCGTTGATCTGGAGGGTGTCATCTCGGATGCAGAGCGGCCCACTACCTTAAAGACGAGGGTGGTAGCGCGCCATCAGCAGGTCATAAGGATAGACCGCGAGAAGATATCGCCTTTAAGCGAGTCGATAAATAAAGAGATCATAGATTATGTAAGAGAGAAGATAAAAGAAGTCGACGGCGTAATAATCGAGGATTACGGCAAGGGCGTCATAACGCCGAGATTATTAAAAGAGATAGTCCCGTTGGCGAAGAGGCACAATAAGATAATAACCGTTGACCCGAAAGAGGAACATATCTCGTATTACAAGGGTGCTACGGCCATAACCCCCAACCGAAAAGAGGCGGAGGCGATGGTCGGCATAAAGGCGAAGGATGACGAATCCTTGAATAGGCTGGGTAGGGCGCTTCTTCGCAGACTTCAATTAAAAGCCGCGGTGATAACATTGGGCGAGCACGGTATGAGGGTATTTGAGCGCGGCGGGAAGATAACCCATATCCCTACGGTAGCGCAGGAGGTCTTCGACGTATCAGGCGCGGGGGATACGGTCATCGCGGCTTTCACGGTATCTTTGGGTGCTGGTGCTAAGATGATAGAGGCGGCGCATATATCGAACTTCGCCGGCGGGATCGTCGTAGGTAAAGTAGGTGTCGCCACGACCTCGCAGGCGGAATTAAAGGCGCGCATCCGCGACCATCATTGGCAGGTTTAGATAAAATGGACGCTATCGGAATAATTCCGGCTAGATATCAGTCAACGAGATTGGAAGGCAAGGTCTTAAAGGACCTGCTCGGTAAATCCGTGATACAGCACGTGTGGGAGAATGCCAAGCGCGCGGCAACACTCGATGACCTGATAGTCGCTACCGACGACGAGAGGATCATGGCCGAGGTCTTGGGCTTCGGCGGAAAGGTCGTCTTAACCGCGAAGGAGCACAAGACAGGGACCGACAGGTTAAGGGAGGTCGTCAATCCCATCGATGTCAAAGTGGTAGTCAATATACAGGCGGACGAGCCTCTGCTGCATCCGTCTATGATAGATGATATAGTCCGTCCCTTATTGGAAGAAAAGGATATCGTGATGACGACACTCAGGAAGAAGATAACCGACCCGGAAGACCTTAAGAATCCGAATGTGGTCAAAATCATCTGCGATAAGAACGGTTATGCGCTGTATTTCTCGCGTTCACCCATACCATATCCCCGCTTTGCCGAAGGTATTGTCCATTACAAACATATAGGCCTTTACGCCTTCACAAAAGATTTTCTTTTCACGTTCACGAACCTTCCGGCATCGGGACTTGAGGAGGCCGAGGGGTTAGAACAGCTTCGCGTCCTGGAGAACGGCTACAAGATAAAGGTTGCCACCACACAGTTCGATACGATAGGGATCGATACTGCGGAGGATCTGGAGCGCGCCAAAGAAGTATTGATCTCAAGGAGAATACAATGAGCAAGTCCGTATCAGTCGGAAAGATAAAGGTAGGCGGCGGGAATCCCCTTGTCCTTATCGGCGGTCCGTGTGTCATAGAGAGCGAGTCCTCGGCCCTGCGTCACGCCGAGAAGATAAAGGCGATAACCGAGCGTCTCGACATCCCTTATATCTACAAATCAAGTTATGACAAAGCTAACAGGACTTCGCTCGGGTCTTACCGCGGCCCCGGGCTTAAGAAAGGAATAAATATATTAGAGAAGGTAAAGAGAGAGACCGGCCTTCCTATATTAAGCGATGTGCATTGCAGGGAAGAATTGGATATAGCGGCAAGGATATTAGACGCTATCCAGATACCCGCTTTCCTCTCGCGCCAGACGGATTTTATAATCGCCGTCGCCAGGACTAAGAAAGCCGTTAATATCAAGAAGGGGCAGTTTATGGCGCCGTGGGATGTCAGGAACGTCGTTGAGAAGGTCGAGTCGGCCGGAAACAGATCGATAATAATCACGGAACGCGGCGTCTCTTTCGGCTACAATAATCTTGTAAGCGATATGAGGGCGCTGGCTATCCTGGCGGAATTGGGATATCCGGTCCTATTCGATGCCACGCATTCGACACAGTTGCCCGGCGGTTTGGGAAAGGCCTCGGGCGGCGAGAGGAGGTTCGTGCCTCTGTTGGCTCGCGCGGCGGTGGCGGCGGGATGCGACGGATTGTTTCTGGAAATCCACGAAAAGCCGGAAAGCGCTTTATGCGACGGGCCGAATTCCATACCACTGAAAGATTTGGAGGATCTGCTTATTATGGTAAAGGAAATTCACTCCATAGTAAATCCCCTCACCCTTCCCTCTCCCCATAGGGGAGAGGACTAAGGTGAGGGGCGTCTATAAAAAGGAAATAGAGATGATAAATCGCGCAAAAGAAGTATTGAGGATAGAAGCCGAGGCGGTAAAGTCGCTTATAAAGCGGGTCGATAAAAATTTCGAGAAGGCGGTCAAACTGATCCTCGCGTGTAAAGGCAAGGTGGTGGTCACGGGGATGGGAAAACCGGGATTTATAGGCGAGAAGATATCCGCGACACTTTCCTCTACCGGGACCCCGAGCCTTTCCCTGCATCCGGCTGACGCGATCCACGGAGACCTGGGAAGAGTGACGAAAGACGACGTGATTATCGCGATATCGAACTCGGGGGAGACCGAAGAGATATTAAGGCTGCTTCCTACATTAAAGAAGATAGGCGCAAAGCTCATCGCGATGACCGGAAATATGAGATCGACGCTGGCGAAGTATAGCGACGTCGTTTTAAATGTCGGGGTAAAGAGAGAGGCGTGCCCATTTAATCTCGCCCCGACCGCCTCGACCACCGCTATGCTCGCATTCGGCGACGCGCTGGCGATAGCGCTCCTGGATAAAAGGGGTTTTAAGAAAGAGGATTTCGCGTTTTATCATCCGGGCGGGGCCTTAGGCAAAAGGCTCCTTCTTAAGGTGGAAGATATAATGCGAGAAGGAAAGACCAACCCCGTAGTAAAAGGCGAGATGAAAGTTAAGGACGTCCTTTTGAGAATAACCGGCGCCCGCGCCGGCTCGGCGAGTGTCGTCGATAAAAAAGGCGTCCTGATAGGGATATTCACCGACGGTGACCTCAGGCGTCATTTAGAGACCGACGCGGCGCTCTCAACCAGGCAGGTAAAGAACGTGATGACGAAGAACCCCATTACTATATCTAAGGATATGTTAGCGGCGGATGCTTTCAGGATCTTGCGCGAGCGGAAGATAGATGAGATACCGGTAGTTGACAAGAGAAGAAGGCCTATAGGATTGATCGATGTGCAGGACCTCTTGAAAGCGGGCTTGGTATAAGAATGAATATCGAAGAAAAAGCCAAAAAGATAAAACTTCTTATACTCGACGTCGACGGGGTGATGACCGATGGCAGGATCATATACGACAATTTCGGCGATGAATTTAAGGCATTTGACGTACAGGACGGCTATGGCATGGTTTTATGGTGTCGAGCTGGTTTGAAATCAGCCATCATCACGGCAAAGAAATCAAGAATCGTCTCCCGCCGCGCGAAGATGTGTCACGTCACCAAAGTATTCCAGGAGGCGCGCGACAAAGGAGCCGTTTACGAGAAACTCCTTAAGATTTTTAAACTTACCGACGAAGAAGTCTGTTTTATGGGAGACGACCTTATTGACCTGCCCGTTATGAGACGCGTAGGCCTTGCCGTGGCGGTCCCTTACAGCAGGGAAGAGATCAAATCTTTGGCGCATTATGTCACCAAAGCCGATGCCGGCAGAGGCGCTGTCCGTGAAGTCGTGGAACTCATCCTCAAATCCCAGAACAAATGGCCGCAAGCCGCCGTCTAACCCCTCTCAAATTGTGTGAGTTTTTTAAATTTTATGCTGAGTTTATTTACTCTCGCCTTGACTGAGAAGGAAGGATTTTAAGTTTGTTTCGGTATTTGGCTATAGTTCGGCGGGCCACGGATATTCCATCTTTCTTTAGAGAAGCGACAATTTCCTGATCAGTAAGAGGTCTTTCTTTTTCTTCGTTTTCTATCAGAGCCCGAATTTTTGATTTGATTGCCCTGGACGATAAGAGATCCCCGTTTATTTGCCTAACGCCAGAGTTGAAGAAAGACCTTAGCTCAACGATACCACTTGATGTTTGAATATATTTATTTACCACGGCCCTGCTTACTGTGGATTTATGTTTTCCGATTCTCTTACCAATCTGTTCTAAAGTCATCGGTTTAAAATTAATCTCTTCGTTATCAAGAGCCTCCTTCTGAGTATTTACAATCTCTTCTATCACCTTCTGAATAGTCTCGTTGCGTCTCTGGACAGCATCGATCAATGTGCGAGCGGCTTGGAGCCTTTCTTTTAAATATGCTTTTGCATCTTCGGGGGTGCCGACTTCTTTTATCATATTTTTATATTTGGCATTAAGAGTGATGCGCGGCAGTTCCCAGTCATTGAATATGGCCTCGTAACCTTTTTCACCTTTTCTTAATATGGCATCCGGTATCAAACGCACAGCCCTTTCTGTATTAAAAGAACGGCCGGGTTTTGGTTCTAAACGGGCAATTTCTTTTATAGCTTCTTTGATTCTTTCCAGCGGAACTTTGAGTTTCTTGGCAATAAACTCAAATCTCTTCTTCTCTAAGTAAGGAAGATACTTATCTACGATTTGACCTGCCAGAGAATTTTCTTCTCCTTTTGCTGTTATCTGTAATAGAAGGCACTCTCTTAAATCTCTCGCACCTACGCCAACAGGGTCAAAGGTCTGGACTAAGGATAAAGCTTTTTCGACTTCTTGCGGCGTTGCTTGAGTAGACTCAGCTATTTCTTCAATAGAGGACTTTAGATAGCCGTTATCATCTATATTTGCGATAGTTACTTCCCCAATTTTGCGTTCGATATCAGAATTTACACATAAATGCAGTTGTTCTAAAAGATGCTCGGCTAATGTAACAGGTTTGGTGATAAGGCTTTCTCTATAATTTTGTTTTTCTTCTTCGTCTTCCTTAGAACTATAATTCAAATCAGATTCAACCTCTTTAAGAGGAACCTCTGTATTTGCTGCCTCTAATACAGGATTTTCCTCGATTTGCTGTTTTACATAATCTTTTAGCTTAACAAGAGGCATCTGTAGGAGGTGAATAGCCAATCTCATCTGGGGTGTTAACTTTAGTTTGTAGCTAAGTTTATTGGCAGGTTTTAGTTCTAGTTGCATATTTAACCCTATTGTTAGTAATATATTATACCCAAGAGCATTAATTTGCAAGCCAGTTTTATATTTGACACATTTTCTTAAAAGGAATATAATACATTCCCTGCTTTAAAAAGAAAGTATTTCAGGAGTAGAGACACAATGATTACGCGAACAAGCCAGTTAAGGCGTTACTTACGGTTTTGAAATTTAGCCCGAGGTATCAATTAGATATCCGGGCTTTTTATTTTTTAAAATCTTAGCAGGAGACCCTAAAACACACGATGAAAAAAAGAGGCAGAAGAAAAACAGAGGGAGCTGACCACAGAACGAGTTTTCTTAAATCCGCTGAAAGAACTCTGGATGTTTTGGAATTTTTGAGTAAGACCCGCTCAGTAGGAATTACAGAGTTAGCTGGTACCATGGGAATTGGCTCCAGTACCGCACATAGAATTTTGGCTACCTTGGAAAGAAAAGGCTTTGCTGTACAGGATTCTGATTCCGGAAGATATATGCTTGGACATATGGTTTTTCAATTAGCAAGGTCGGTTATCTATATAATAGAACCGGTAAAGTATGTTCGACCTTATTTAAAGGAACTTTGTAAAAAGATAGGAGAAAACGTTGCCTTCGGTGTTATTACTCCGGGGAAAGATAGAACCTTGATTTTGGCAGAAGAGATAGCGGATCAGGCAGTGATGGCAAGGCCAATTCTTTTCCAGCGCTTTCCAATCCATATTTGTTCTTGTGGCAAGGCGTATCTACTTACATTAAATGATAAACAACTGAAAGCGGCGTTATCCAATGGTGTTGTGGGTCGATTTACTGAATATACTCCCACTTCTTTCGCCGCTATTAAGACGCAACTAATGAAGTTTCGCAAGGCAGGGTATGCCTTGAGCCGGGACGAATTTTGTGTTGGACTTTCCTCAATGGCCTCAGGAATTTGTGACGCTGAAGAAAAATTTGCCGGAGCAATTATAGTAAACGGACCATCATTTAGATTTACCGACAAAAACATTAGACAGTGGGGTGAGCTTTTATTACAAACAACCGCAAAGTTAAGTTTAGAGTTTAAAGCGAAGGGCGTTGTATAATTTTTTTAGACTATAATGTGGAAAATCTTCCCGCATATAGGAATATTGAGTGTTAAAAGTTGAAAAGCGAAGCAGAATTAGCCTTACAGATATTAGAATGTTATTTAAAATACGGCCCATCTCTATTAATTAGCGACTTATGTAAAAAGATTAAGGTTCCAAAGAAAAGAATAAAATGTGTTTTATCGATTTTAGAAAAAAGGGGATATATAGCAAAAGGTAAAGATAGTAATGAGTATACATTAAGTAGAAAAATTGTAATGCTAACCTGATCTATTATTTCAAGGTGATATTTATGGAAGATACCAGATTATTAGAAGAATCAAGCGAAAGATTAAAAGCCATACTTGATGGCATTGGTGAAGGGATAAGCATCATTGATGAAGACCTAAAGATTATCTGGGTTAATTCAATTATTGAAAAATGGGCGGGATCCCTGGATGACCTTAAAGGAAAATATTGCTATAAGGCATATCAAAAAAGAGACGAACCTTGCGAGAATTGTCCCACACTCAAGGCATTTAAAACCAAAAAGATACAAAAGGCAAGGCAGTTTGCCATAGACAACAAAGGTAATATTAAATATTTTGAGTTTACGAGCAGTCCGATGTTAGATGAGGATGGCAGGATTCAGGCAGTAATTGAATTGGCAGTAGATTTAACTGAGAAGATACAACTCGAGCACAAACTAAAAGAGACCAAAGATAGGCTTCAGGCAATCTTTGATGGTATTGGCGACGGGGTTTCAGTCGTTGATAGAAATTATCAAATCTTAAGGGTTAATAGGGCAATATTGAAAATGTTCAATAAAAGGGATTATCTAGACCTGATTGGAAAAAAATGTTTTATGGAATATCACAAGGAAGAAGTAGTCTGTGAAAGTTGTCCGGTTGAAAAAACCTTCTCAAGCGGTGAGCCTTCCCATATCACTAAGGCATATCAGGAACACGATAAAGGAAAAATAGTATTAGATATATATAGTTTTCCCATTAAAGACGATGAGGGAGAGGTTATGCAGGTAATCGAGTATATAAAGGATGTTACAAATAGTGTGAAACTTGAAGACCAATTACTTTACCAGGAAAGACTTGCTGCTACCGGAGAATTAGCTGCCGGTATTGCCCACGAGATAAGGAATCCTTTGGGCAATATCTCCGCTTCAACGCAATTTGTTTTAAGTAAATATAAACTTAACGAAGTATTACGAAAACATTTAAAGATAGTACTCAAGAACGCTCAGAATGCCAATCGGATTATTAAGGATTTACTGGATTTTGCCAAACCTAATGAAGTTTCTTTTAAAATGAGCAGTGTGAGTAGTGTCGTAGAGAGTGTTTGTAATTTAGTTAAGGTTAGATGCATAAAACAGCGCGTGCGTTTAGCTAAACGCATTTCCAGGAGACTTCCTTCCCTTCTATTAGACAAAAAACAATTAGAAGAGGCATTTTTAAACTTTATGCTCAATTCTATAGATGCTATGCCTGAAGGCGGAAGATTGACAATTACGGTTTATCCAGACTCTGAAAACAATGAAATAGTAGTGAATTTTTCGGATACGGGTTGCGGCATCTCTCCAGAAAATTTAAACAAACTCTTCCAGCCATTTTTTACTACCAAAGCCGATGGCGTAGGTTTAGGCTTATATCTTGCCCGACAAGTTATCGGCTATCATAAAGGAAAGGTAAATATAGAAAGTAAAATAGGAGAGGGGACAAA
Organism: Candidatus Omnitrophota bacterium; assembly: GCA_030695925.1. Lineage (GTDB taxonomy): Bacteria > Omnitrophota > Gorgyraeia > Pluralincolimonadales > Pluralincolimonadaceae > JAGUXU01. Next base: position 83 of record JAUYOH010000111.1, on the reverse strand, counting down.
GGTTATAGTTCGGCTGGCAATTCAGAGAGAACGGGGGGGGGGGGGGGGGGAAAACAAATAAAAAAAATGGAAACCAACTTAAA
>JAUYOH010000109.1 GCA_030695925.1 Candidatus Omnitrophota bacterium | reverse complement strand
GGATATCAAAGACGGGCGACATAATAGATTTAGGGCAGACTTTGGGCCTGATCCAGAAGACAGGAGCATGGCTGACTTACAATGACGTGAAGATCGGACAGGGCAGGGACAATGCCCGGACATACCTGAAGGAGAACCCGAAGCTATTACATGAGCTGGAAAAGAAGATAAGGGAAAAGATCGTCGCATAAAATATACGGAGGTGATTTTAGATGTTTAGGTTTTGGAAGTCGGCATTAGTTATGGGGATTCTGGTCGCGGTAATCGGCCAGATCCCGATTGTACAGGCGCAGGACGGCGTAAATTACGCCAAGCAGCTCGAAAGCGTATTTATTCAGGTAGCAGATAAAATAGGCCCTGCGGTAGTCTCTATCTCGACGGTGCATACGCAGAAGTTTTCGCGAAGAGGCATGGGGCGGCTCGAGGACGATGATATGTTCCGCCAGTTCTTCAAGGATTTCTTCGGCGATATGCCTGAACAGGAATTTCAGCAAAGAGGGCTTGGTTCGGGCTTTATCATCGATGCCGACGGCTATGTCCTTACGAACCAGCACGTAGTCGAAGGCGCGGATAAGATAGAGGTCACGTTATCCGACGGAAGAAAGTTTCCCGCCAAGGTAAAAGGGCAGGACGTAAGGGCTGACCTCGCGGTCTTGAAGATCAACGCGAAGGACCTGCATGCGCTGGAATTAGGTGATTCGGATGCGGTAAAGATCGGCCAATTCTCGATCGCTGCCGGAAACCCCTTCGGTATCGCGGCGAAACCGACGATCACGATCGGAGTGGTAAGCGCGTTAAATCGCCAGCTTCCTAAGAGGTCAATGCGCGACCGTGATTATTCGGACCTTATCCAGACCGATGCCGCCATCAACCCCGGAAATAGCGGCGGGCCTTTGGTTGACATAGACGGAAAGGTGATGGGGATAAATGTCGCGATACTCTCTACGACAGGCGGGTATCAGGGTATCGGTTTCGCGATCCCTATAAATACCGCCAAGCGCGTCTTAAGCGATTTGATACAGGGAAAGAAGATACTCTACGGCTGGTTAGGTGTAAACGTTCAGGATTTAGACGAAGACCTGGCTAAACAATTCGGGCTTTCGGAGACGAAGGGTGTCTTGGTCGCGAGAGTCCAGCCCGAAACTCCGGCCGAGAAAGCCAAGATGAAGAGTGGCGATATAATAAAGACATTCGACGGAAAGAAGGTGGATAATGTCCGTGAACTCCTGAAATTAGTCGGCCGCGCGCCTATCGGCAAGAAAGTAAAGGTCGGTATCCTCCGCGATAAGAAAGATATGGCCGTCGAGGTCGAGATAGCCGCGCGCCCCGAGGAGATGAAAGAATTCGCCGAGACGGCATTGGGAAATTGGCGCGGGATCGAGGTTCAGGAGATAACCTCTGACATCGCCCGAAAGTATAGGATCGCCGAGAAGGCCGGTGTCGTGGTCGTAAATGTCGAGCCGGGCAGCCCCGCGGATATAGGGGGGTTAACGCGAGGCGATGTGATCACCGGGATCAATAAGAAACCGGTTAAGAACGTATCCGAATACAATAACATCACAAAGTCAGTGAAGGGTGACGCGCTGATCCTTACTTCGCGCGGATACGCCGTCATAAAAGAAGAAGTGAAAGAAGAGAAAGAAAGCGATAAAGAAGAAAATTGAAGTAAACGAGGCGGATAAACCGGCGCTTCAACGAGCGAGAGCGGATGCCCTGAGGCTTTTGAGGTTCAGGCCCCGCAGTGTCAAAGAGATGGCCCAGCGCTTAAAGCAGAAGGGCCATCGTGGTTTTATAATCGCGCGGGTGATCGACGAATTAGAAGAGAAGAAATTTTTGGATGACAGGGCGTTCGCCAAGCTCTGGATCGGCGACAGGATTACTCTGAAGCCGACCGGCAAGAGCCTCTTGGTCAGGGAATTAAAGTCCAAGGGCGTTGCCGACGCGGTGATAGAAGAGGCATTCGACGAATCCCGCGGCGCTTACGACGAATACGAGATAGCGAGCCCTTTGGCGCGCAGGAAGGCCGAACGACTGAAGGGCATCGACGAAGAAAAGGCAAAGAAGAGACTCTTGGATTTCTTGAGCAGGCGCGGTTTTTCTTACAACACGATCTGGAGAATATTAAAAGAGATATATAACACCGCCGAGATAGAATAAAAACCAACCTCCCCGACAAAGGTATGACCAAAGATCAGTTCACTACAGATCAGTTAAGGAAGAGATTTCTGTCCTTCTTTGAGTCGAAAGGCCACCCTATTGTGCCTTCCGATTCCCTCGTCCCCAAGGATGACCCCACAGTCCTGTTCACAAGCGCCGGAATGAACCAGTTCAAGGATTATTTTCTTGGAAAGCGCAAGGACTTAAGGCGCGCCGCCAGTTGCCAGAAATGCCTAAGGACAGGCGACCTCGAGAACGTAGGAAAGACCGCTTCCCACCACACCTTCTTCGAGATGCTCGGTAATTTTTCATTCGGTGATTACTTTAAGGAAGAGGCGATCGCCTGGGCGTGGGAATTTCTGACAAAAGATCTTGGCTTAAAAGAAAAAGACCTCTGGGTCTCTGTCTATAAAGACGACGAAGAAGCCTACTGGATTTGGCGCGATAAGATAAGAGTCCCTGAGAATAAGATAATAAAATTCGGCGCTAAGGAAAATTTCTGGCCGTCGAACGCGCCTGAGGAAGGACCAAACGGTCCCTGCGGGCCCTGTTCGGAAATTTATTACGATTACGGTTGCTGTTTCGTCGGTAAGACCTGTCCCGATCCGGACCACTGTGTGCCCGGATGTCCCTGTGGGCGGTTCATCGAGGTTTGGAACCTCGTCTTTACGCAGTTTAACAGGACAGGCAAAAATCAGTTAGAGCCGCTTCCGAGCAAGAATATCGATACGGGAATGGGTCTGGAGCGCCTCGCTTCGGTAATGCAGGGTATATGTACAAATTTTGATACGGACATATTTAAGCCGATAATCGATTCTATCAAGGAATTAAGCGAAAAAGACCTCGTCTTTCATCGCAATGCCATCGCCGACCATATAAGGGCGGCGGTATTCTGTATAGCCGACGGAGTCTTGCCGGCTAACGACAAAAGAGGCTATGTCTTAAAACTGCTTATCAGGCGTTCGCTGGTCCATGGAAAATTTCTGGGCCTTGAAAAGCCGTTCCTTTATAAATTAGTCGACGCCGTCATCCGCGCGATGAAAGGTGGGTATCCGGGGATAGAGTCGCGCAGGGAAAATATAAGTTTGATCATAAAATCAGAAGAGGAGAAATTTTTCCTCACAAATGAGGCCGTGCGGGATGAACTGGAAGGCTTGCTGGCAAATTTAAGGGAAGAGAATAAAGATACCATATCTGGAGATAAGATATTTTATTTTCACGACACAAGAGGGCTGCCGGTAGAGTTCATAAAAGAATTCGCCACGGAAGAAAACCTAAGGCTTGATTTAGACGGTTACGAAAAATTAATGGACGAACAGCGCGTAAGATCAAGAGGCGCCACAAAACTCACGGGCGATATATTCGCGCAGACGCTTACCGCAGCTGTCGTAAGCGCGGGTGTCGTGACCGAATTCGCCGGTTATGAAAAATTAGAATCGGACGCGACCGTGAAAGCGATAATAAAAGACAACAAAGCCGTAAGCGGCATTACAGCTCCGGCGGATATCGCGCTGATCTTAGACGTTACGCCGTTCTACGGCGAGTCAGGCGGACAGGTCGGTGATACAGGTGTCATAGAAGGCAAAGGGTTCAAGATAGAGATTTATGACACGAAATCAATCGAGAAGATACCTGTTCATCTGGGCAAAATAAAAGAAGGTTCGGTAAAGGCCGGCGATAAAGTCAGGGCTATTGTAGATAAGGGCCGTAGACTGGCCATCGCGAGGCATCACACGGCGACGCATCTTTTACAGGCCGCGCTGCGGACTGTCTTAGGCCCGCACGTCCAACAGTCCGGTTCGCTTGTGGCACCGGACAGGTTAAGGTTCGACTTCACGCATTTTAAGGCGGTCGACAGCGGCCAACTTGAGAGGATAGAGGAACTCGTAAACGATTATATCAGGCGTAACGCGCCGTTAAAGGTGGATTTGATGGATTTGGAAAAAGCGGAAAAGTCAGGTGCCACCGCCTTGTTCGGAGAAAAATATGATAAACAAGTACGCGTCATAACCGTAGGTGATCTATCAAAAGAATTATGCGGAGGCACGCACCTTAAGGCGACAGGAGAGATAGGTATCTTTAAGATAACCGGCGAGGCGTCCGTCGCCGCGGGCTTGCGCAGGATAGAGGCGATAGCCGGTGAGGTGGCATACAAGAAGATAAAGGAAAATGAAGAGGCCTTTAAGGCTGTAGCCGATTCTTTAAACATAGAGCCGTCAAAGCTTCCGGCTCAAATTGAGAAATTGCTGAACCAAATTAAAGAGTTGGAGAAAAAGTTAAAGAGTTATGAGGCGTCGAACCTCAAAACCAAGGCAAAAGAACTTGTATCAACAAAGGAAATGATGGATAATATATATTTAATTGCCAGAAGGATAGACGGCTTCGCGCCGGACACATTGGCCAATCTCACGGATGAGATAAAAGCGGACTTGATCCAAAACGCGGTCTCGATACTCACGGGTTCTTTCGACGGAAAGGCGTATATCGTCGTCGGAGTGACGGCTAACCTTGTCAAGTCAGGGATCGACGCGCGCGCGATAATCCAGAAGATATCAAAGATAATCTCCGGCGGAGGCGGCGGAAGGCCGGATCTGGCTCAGGCAGGCGGAAAAGATATATCAAGGCTCGATGAGGCTCTAAGGGCGGGCAGAGAGACGGTAAAGGAACTTATACAATGAGACTTGTAAAGGTAGGCAGTAAGGAATTTGAGAAATTATGCAACAGGTATAATAACCGCAAGAAACGCATCGCCGAGAGCGTGGCCAAGATCATCGAGGACGTGCGGTTTAACGGCGATGAGGCGCTGATAAAATATACCAGAAGGTTCGACAAGGTAAAACTCGCGCCGAGGCAATTGAAGGTTACAGAGAGCGAGACGAGCGGCGCGTTCCAGGATATCGATTCCGATTTCATATCGGAATTAAAGAACATCATAGAGAACGTCACTAAATTTTACAAGAAACAGATAAAAAAGTCCTGGCGGGTCATTGATGAGGACGGCGTTATGCTCGGCGAGAAATGCGAACCGATAGAAAGAGTCGGTATATACGTTCCCGCGGGGACAGCGCCGCTTATATCGACGGTCTATATGACCGTGCTTCCGGCGAGGGTGGCGGGCGTGAAATCTATTGTTTTAGTCACGCCGCCGAATAAATATCAAAGTGTGGACCCGCACATTTTAGCTGTCGCGAATTTATTGAAAGTGGATGAGATATACAAGGTGGGCGGCGCGCAGGCGATAGCGGCGCTCGCCTTCGGGACGAAGACCATCCCGAAGGTAGACAAGATAGTCGGGCCCGGAAACGCCTATGTGACGGAGGCGAAGAGGCAGGTATTCGGTTATGTCGATATAGATATGATAGCCGGCCCTTCAGAGGTCGTGATAATCGCGAACAGGTCTACGAATCCTTTGTTTGTGACGAAAGACCTCGAGGCGCAGAGCGAGCATTTCGGAGGCCTCTCGATCTTAGTGACGACGTCAAAACCGCTTGCTAAGACGCTGAAGAAAGAAGTGGGAAGCGGCTATATTATTCTGGCGAAGAACCTTGATGAGGCATGCGATATCGTAAACCGGCTCGCTCCGGAACATCTTCAGATCATGGTGAAGAATCCGCAGAAGTGCTTGAAGAAGATAAAAAACGCCGGTGCCATATTTCTGGGGCAATATACCCCGACGGCAATAGGTGATTATGTCGCCGGACCGAGCCATGTCCTTCCGACCGGGGGGACAGCGCGTTTCTTCTCAGGGCTGGGAATAGACGATTTTGTCAAGTCCTCGCACATAATCTCGTATTCGAAGAAGGCGCTTGAGAAGGCGAAGAAATCCATCGATAAGATATCCAAGCTGGAGGGACTTACTAAACACATGGAATCCATTAAGGTGAGGTTCTAAATGAAAAAAAGAATCGTCAAGCACAGGAGAAAGACGAGCGAGACGAATATATCGGTCGAGTTGAACCTTGACGGCACCGGCAAATACCGCATTTACACAGGGATCGGTTTTCTCGATCATATGCTCACGTTATTCTCGAAACACGGGCTTTTTGACCTGAAGGTGATGGCGAAAGGCGATCTAGGCGTAGATATACACCATACAAATGAGGACGTGGGTATCGCCTTGGGCGAGGCATTTGCCAAAGCTCTCGGCGCGAAAAAAGGTATCAGGCGTTTCGGCTCAAATGATGTGGCAGTGCCGATGGAAGAAGCGTTGGCGCGCGTGGCATTGGACATAAGCGCGAGGCCCTCGCTTCATATGAGACGGCAGGGCAGCCCTATACCTCCCGTGGTTTACAGCGTGCAGAGTTACAGCTTAAACGACGCGAAACAATTTCTCGAGGCGTTTGTCAGGAGCGCGGGGATAAACCTTCATATAGACTATCGCGGCGAGGACCTGCATCATGTCCTTGAGGCCGTCTTTAAGGCCTTCGGTCGCGCTCTTGGCGACGCGACAAGGATCGACCCGCGCGTAAAAGGCATCCCGTCAACTAAAGGAAAATTATGATTGTCGTAGTCGATTACGGGATGGGAAATCTGCGAAGCGTATCCAAGGCGCTCGAGGAAGTAGGCGCGAAGGTTAAGGTATCCGATGACCCGAAGGCGGTCTCCGGCGCCGATAAATTAGTCGTGCCGGGTGTCGGAGCCTTTAAAGACGCGATGCGTGAATTGAGGACGCAGCGCCTGATAGAGCCTATAAAGAAGTTCGTAAAGAGCGACAGGCCGTTTTTAGGGCTGTGTTTGGGACTGCAACTTCTCTTTTCTGAGAGCGAAGAAGGCGGAAGAAGTGAAGGGCTGGATATTATCAAAGGCCGCGTATTAAGGTTCCCAAAGGGGAAACTGAAGATCCCGCATATGGGATGGAATCAATTGAGATCCGATGGAAAATGTCCTTTGTTAAAAGGGATACCCGACGGCTCCTATATGTACTTCGTCCACTCGTATTACGCCGAGCCCAATGAGGACAGATGTATCGCGGCATGGACGGATTATGGGATAGAATTTCCGTCGGTCGTCTGGTCGAAGAATATATATGCGACCCAGTTTCATCCCGAGAAGAGCCAGAGGCTCGGATTGAAAATATTGAGGAATTACGTGAGATTATGATAGTCATACCGGCGGTAGACATAAGGGACGGCAAGGTAGTGCGCCTCTTTCGGGGAGATTTCTCGAAGGAGACGGTGTATTCCGATGACCCTGTCAAGACCGCGTTAAAGTGGCAGAGTGAGGGTGCCAAACGCCTTCACGTGGTCGACTTAGACGGCGCCTTGGAGGGAAAATTAAAGAACCTTAACTGGGTAAGGAAGATCACCGCTTCCATCGACATCCCTGTCGAGGTAGGCGGCGGCATAAGGACAGAGTCCGAATTAAGGACAATAATCAACGCCGGCGCTTCATACGCGATATTGGGGACCAAGGCCTGCGAGGATGAGGAGTTCTTAAAGAAGGCGGTAGACAAATACGGCGAGAAGATAATGGCGAGCCTTGATATAAGAGACGGTTATCTCCAGACAAAGGGCTGGGTAAATCCGACAGATATCAAGGCCGTTGATTTCGCCAAGCGCATAAAGAAGATAGGTGTAAAAACGGTCGAATATACCGATATCTCAAGGGACGGGACGCTGCAGGGCCCCGGTTTCGAGAACATATTGAAATTCTTGAAAGAGGTGGAGATCGATATGGTAGTCTCGGGCGGCATATCGTCCATAGCGGACCTTAGGATACTTAAGGATTACAACAGAAAAGAGATCATCGGCGTGATAGTCGGGCGCGCCCTGTATGATTCAAAGATAATACTGAAAGAAGCCAATAGAGTATGCTCGCAAAAAGGATAATCCCCTGCCTGGACGTAAAAGACGGGCGCGTCGTAAAAGGAGTCAGATTCGTCAATCTGCGGGATGCGGGCGATCCCGTCTCCAACGCCTCTTACTACGAGAAAGAGGGGGCGGATGAGCTGGTCTTCTTGGATATAACCGCAAGCTATGAAGACAGGGACACGATGCTTGAGGTCGTCAGGCGCACGGCAGAGAAGGTATTTATGCCTTTGACCGTGGGCGGCGGCATCAGGAATATAGCCGATATCCGTAAACTACTGAAGGCCGGAGCGGACAAGGTATCGATAAATACGGCCGCGGTAAAAAATCCGAGACTAATTTCCGAGTCCGCCGCGAGGTTCGGTGAACAATGCATAGTCGTCGCGATAGACGCCAAGCGCAAAGGCAAGAGTTGGGAGGTCTATACGCACGGCGGCAGGACACCGACGAGTAAAGACGCGATCAAGTGGGCTAAAGAGGCCCAGAAGCGGGGCGCCGGCGAGATTTTGCTTACGTCTATGGATTGCGACGGCACGAAAAAAGGATACGATCTGGAGCTTACGAAAACGGTCTCTGACGCGGTCGGTATACCCGTTATCGCCTCGGGTGGGGCAGGGACATTAAGGCATCTTTATGAAGCATTGACAAAGGGAAAAGCTGATGCGGCGCTAGCTGCGTCTATATTTCATTTCAGGGAATTTACGATAAAGCAAGCGAAAGAATATTTACGTAAAAAGGGAGTTGCGGTCAGGATATGAAAAATTTTATCGCTAATCTTAAGTTTGACGAGAAAGGGCTTATTCCCGCTGTCATTCAGGATTATAAGAATAACGAGGTCCTTATGGTGGCGTTCATGAACAATGAGGCCGTAAAGAAGACGATAACTACCGGCAGAGCGCATTTCTATTCGCGTTCGAGAAAGAAATTGTGGCTTAAGGGTGAGACCTCGGGCCATATACAGAAGGTCAAAGAGATACGTTTTGACTGCGACGCGGACTGCATCCTCGTTAAGGTCCAGCAGATAGGCGGAGCCTGTCATACGGGTTACCGTTCCTGCTTTTACCGGAAATTAAAAGACAAGAAAGGCAATATACGGATTTCGGGTAAGAAGATGTTCGATCCCGAAAAAGTATACAAGAAATGAGTTATATACCGTCTAAAAAAGAATTTATAAAATTATCCAGAAAAGGAAATCTCATCCCGGTCTACAAGGAGATATCCGCGGATTTGGAGACGCCGGTCTCCGCTTTTATGAAGATAGACAAGAGCGATTATTCGTTCCTCCTTGAGTCTGTCGAGGGCGGAGAGAAGATCGCGCGGTATTCTTTTTTAGGCTCCGGGCCGTCTTTAGTCATTAAGAGTAAAGGCAGAGATATTGAGATAACCGAAGGCGGCAAGACGCGGCGTTTTATAACAGATGAAGATCCTCTTTTAGAGATGAAAGGCATCCTCAGCAGGTATAAGTTCGTTCCGAGAGATGGGCTTCCGAGGTTCTGCGGCGGACTTGTCGGGTTTATGGGGTATGATATGGTAAGGTTCTTTGAGGATTTGTCGTCGCGCAATCCGGACGATTTGAAGATGCCTGATGCGACGTTCCTGCTGACCGATACGATACTTATCTTTGACCACATAAATCATAAGATAAAGGTCGTCTCTAACGCCCACGTAGAGGGAAATCCGTCAAGGGCTTATGCCGCGGCCGTGAAGAAGATAGATAATTTAATCGCGCTGCTTGAAAAACCATTAAAAAGCGTAAAGCGCAAAGTCAAGGGTGGAAGACGAGACCTTAAACTTACCTCCAATGTCACGAGGAAAGAATTTACCAATGCCGTCGATAAGGCGAAATATTATATAAGGATAGGCGACATAATACAGGTTGTCCTCTCGCAGAGATTAGAGACCAAGATCGCATGCTCACCGATGGACCTGTATCGCTCGCTGAGGACGGTTAATCCTTCTCCGTATATGTATTTTCTTAAATTAGGCGGGATATCTCTGGTCGGCGCCTCGCCGGAACTGATGGTCAGATGTGAAGACGGTATCGTCGAATTAAGGCCGATCGCGGGAACCCGGCCGCGCGGGAAAACCGGGGAAGAAGAGAAACGGCTGGAAAGAAACCTGCTCGCGAGCCCGAAAGAGCGGGCCGAACATATAATGCTTGTTGACCTCGGCCGTAACGATATCGGGCGGGTCTGTAAATACGGCACGGTGCGAGTCTCGGAACTGATGGTCATCGAGAAGTATTCTCACGTCATGCATATAGTCAGCGAGTGCATGGGAAAACTCCGCTCCGGCAAAGATCAGTTCGACGTCATAAGGGCGACGTTCCCGGCAGGGACGGTCTCGGGCGCGCCGAAGGTGCGCGCTATGGAGATAATCGAAGAACTCGAGAAGACAAAGAGAGGCCCCTACGCGGGCCTTGTCGGATATTTCAGCTTTTCAGGCAACACTGATACCTGTATAAATATACGGACGATTTTGGTGAAAGGTAAGACCGCGTATGTTCAGGTGGGGGCCGGGGTCGTGGCCGATTCTAATCCCGAGAAAGAATATCAGGAGACCTTGAGCAAGGCCCGCGGGACACTTAAGGCGATTGAAGCGGCCGAGAAGGGGATGGAATAAGGAACATGATCTTAATAATAGATAATTACGATTCATTTACCTATAACCTCGTCCAGTATCTGGGAGAATTGGGTCAGGACCTGAAGGTCGTAAGGAACGATAAGATAACCTTAAGCCAGATAAGGTCGCTGCGCCCGGACAGTATAGTGATATCGCCGGGTCCGGGTTATCCTAAGGACGCCGGCATATCCATGGATGTCATCCGGGAGTTCGGCGACAAGATACCGATCTTGGGCGTATGCCTCGGCCACCAGTGCATAGGAGAGGTCTTCGGCGGGCGGATAATAAAAGCGCCGAGGCTTATGCACGGCAAGACATCCAAAATCTATCATAACGGAAAAGATATCTTCAAGGGAATACCCAATCCTTTTGAGGCCACACGGTATCATTCTCTTATTGTCGAGAGAAAGACGCTGCCTTCGTGTTTAGAGATAACCGCCGAGACCAAGAGAAAAGAGATCATGGGCCTGAAACATAAGAGATATCCTATAAGGGGAGTGCAGTTTCATCCTGAGTCGATCCTGACTGACAGCGGAAAGAAACTGCTGGCGAATTTTTTAAAGGCGGACAAATAATGATCAAAGAAGCCATCGCGAAATTAGTCAAGCGCTCGGACCTCATAACGGACGAGATAGAACTTACGATGGAAGAGATAATGACCGGGCAGGCGACGCCCGCACAGATCGCTTCTTTCCTTACGGCGCTGAGGATGAAGGGAGAGACGATAGACGAGATCGTCGGTGCGGCCGTTATTATGCGCAAGCACGCGACGAAGATAGAGACGAAGCATCCCGTCGTTTTGGATACATGCGGTACAGGCGGAGACGAGGCGCAGACGTTCAATGTCTCCACGATAGCCGCTTTTGTCGTGGCTGGCGCGGGGATCCCAGTCGCCAAACACGGCAACAAGTCCGTCTCATCAAAATGCGGTAGCGCCGACCTTCTTAAGGCGCTCGGTATAAATATAGAGGTAAAGGAAGATGTCGTATCGAGATGCCTGGATGAGGTCGGGATAGGTTTTCTCTTCGCGCCGTCGCTCCATAAGGCGATGCAATATGCCATCGGCCCACGGCGTGAGATCGGCATACGTACTATCTTTAATATGTTAGGCCCAATGACCAATCCCGCCGGCGCGACACACCAGTTACTCGGAGTATACGACGCAAGACTGACCGAGCCGATAGCGAAGGCGCTCGGCAGGCTAGGGTCAAGACACGCCCTTGTGGTGCACGGCGAGGACGGATTAGACGAGGTCACGACGACCGACGATACGCAAGTCTCGGAATTAAAAGACGGCTCGGTAAAGACTTTTAAGGTCTCACCCGCCGATTTCGGTATAAAAAAAGCGCGGCCCGAAGACTTAAAAGGCGGGGACCCGGATCATAACGCGAAGATAGCGCTCGATATCTTAAACGGAAAGAAGGGTCCTCAATACGATATCGTTATCTTAAATGCCGGTTGCGCGATATACGCGTCGGATAAAGCGGCGGATATAGGAGAGGGCATCAAGATGGCGGAGAAATCTATCGCCTCAAAAGCGGCGCTTAATAAACTTGAACGGCTCAAGGAGGCCACGGCCAGATGATATCGCTTGAGGATATCGTCGAGCATAAGAGGCACAAGTTGGAACGCGCGCAGGAAGAGATATCTCTGCAAGAGATAGAAAAAATGGCCGCGCCCGTAAAGAACCGCGGCTTCAAGAACGCGATATCAAAGGGAAAGGTAAACCTGATAGCCGAGTTGAAGAAGGCCTCGCCTTCGCACGGCGTCATAAGGCATGATTATAACCCGGAAGAAATAGCTAGGATATATAAAAATAGCAAGGCCTCCGCGCTTTCAGTCCTTACGGAGGACAAGTATTTCCAGGGAAACATTGACCACTTAAAGGCGGTAAGGCAGGCCGTGGACTTGCCTGTATTAAGGAAGGATTTTATAATATCCGAATATCAGATCTATGAATCTGCGATCGCGGGGGCCGACGCGATACTTCTCATAGCGACTTTGCTGGACAAGGGGATGCTTAAGGGCCTGTATAACGAGGCCAAGGCGCTGGGGATCGAAGTATTGGTCGAGGTCCATGACGAGCGCGAACTGGATAAAGCCCTCAGTACAGGGGCCGAGATGATAGGAATAAATAACAGAAACTTAAGGACGCTCGAGGTCGACCTTAATACGACCGTTGAGTTATTGCCCAAGATACCGCCGGAAAAGATAGTCGTGTCGGAGAGCGGGATAAGGGATTACGAGGACGTAAAAAAACTTTCCGATGCCGGCGTAAAAGCCTTGCTTATCGGGGCGGTCTTTATGGAGGCGGACGATATAGGCGCGGAAGTAAAGAGGGTCATGGGTTGGTGAAACTAAAAATCTGCGGAATAACGAATCTTGAGGACGCCTCAGCCGCCTGTTCATGCGGAGCTGACGCGCTCGGATTTGTGTTCGCGAAGAGCCCGCGTCGGGTAAGCCCTCGGATAGTAAAGACTATAATAAAGAAATTGCCTCCGTTTATCGTTACGGTGGGTGTCTTCGTAAATGAGAAGAGAGGCAAAGTGCGCAAGATAGCCGCGGATTGCGGCCTTGACGGTCTTCAGTTTCACGGCGAGGAGACGCCCGGTTATTGCAATTATTTCAAGGATAAGTATAAAATAATAAAGGCCATAAGGGTCCGCAGCATAGATAGCTTATCGGATCTGAAAAAATATAATGTCGATGCCTTTCTTCTCGATACTTATGTGGAGGGGAAGCGGGGAGGGACAGGAGTTAAGTTCAACTGGGACCTAGCCGTTAAGGCGAAAAGACACGGCAAGCCCGTGATCCTGGCGGGGGGAATCAGGATCGGGAATGTGGAGGATGCCGTTAAAATAGTACACCCGTACGCTGTAGACGTCTCCAGCGCGATAGAGAAAGCACCCGGCAGGAAAGACCACAATCTGATGAAGGCATTCATAGGAAGAGTCCGCAACATAAATTAGTCGAAAGGAAATTACCATGGCTTCCAACAAAAGACAGCACCGACGGTTAGCACTGGACATAGAGGTCAGGCTTCACAGGAAAAAGAACGGCAAGACCGGAAGCAGCGACGCGTATTTCCTGAGGACAAAGAATGTGGCGCAGCACGGCTTATTCCTGAGGACAGAGAAGCCGTTTCCGCTCGGTGAGGAGATGGAGCTGGAATTTAGCCTGCCTACAATCTCAAATCCGATCAGGATAGCGGGCAAGGTCGTGTGGATAGCCGACAAAGACAAAAATCCCACTTATTATCCCGGCATGGGCATCAGGCTTATTAAGATAAACCCCGATGACAAAAGGGAACTCGTAAAATACCTTAATAGAAAATTCAGCAATTACAAGGACGCGCAGGAATTAAAGCAGATGTATCTTACCCTGATAGACATGGGGGCACGGCTTGTCGAATTGGGCGAGAGGCATCCGGGCGCCATTTATTTTAAGAAAGCGGTCGATAACGCGATAAAGGAGATATCCGAGGTCGCGCATCTTATAGACAGGGAAGTCTCGGAGATAAAGAAACTGTAGAATGATAATTTAACCGGAGGATATAATATGAACGTTTTTAAGACAGTATTTTTTATGACGCTCTTGACTCTTCTTTTGATATTCGTCGGCAGTCTTATCGGCGGCAGGGAGGGGATGATAACGGCGTTCGCGATAGCGCTGGTCATGAATCTTATTGCATATTGGTTCTCGGACAAGATAGTGCTTATGATGTATCGCGCCAAAGAAGTCTCAAATACCGAAGCGCCGAAACTCCATAAGATAGTGGCAAATCTATGCACGAAGGCGGACCTGCCGAAACCAAAAATCTACATAATCCCGCAGCAGACGCCCAACGCATTCGCGACGGGAAGAAATCCCAAGCATGCCGCGGTAGCCGTGACAGAAGGCGTAATGAAACTCTTGAGCGACGACGAGTTGGAAGGTGTGCTCTCACACGAATTATCGCATGTAGGAAACAGGGATATCCTGATATCGACGATAGTGGCTACGATAGCCGGCGCGATATATATGCTCGCGGACTGGGCAAGATGGGCCGCTATGTTCGGCGGCCGGAGAGGCGAACGCGAAGGCGGGAACGTAAGATTGGTCGCCATGCTGGTAGTGGCGGTCCTGGCACCCATAGTCGCGACTCTTATACAACTTGCTATTTCGCGTTCGCGGGAATACCTCGCGGATGAATCGGGCGCCCGTTTATGCGGAAGGCCGCTATCACTGGCTCACGCCTTAAGGAAACTCTATAATTACTCAAATCAGGTCCCGTTACAAGCGAGCCCTACGACAGCGCATATGTTCATCGTAAATCCTCTCACCGGCGGGGGCCTTCTTAATCTTTTCAGCACGCATCCGCCGATCGAGAGAAGGATAGCGCGATTAGAGGAGCTCGCGATAAGCCCCAGATAAATGATATTGAGAGAACAGGGAATTTTTACATCCTCTCCCCAAAGGGGAGAGGATAAAGGTGAGGGGGATTCCCCTCATCCTGACCTTCTCCCCAACGGGGAGAAGGAATTCCCCGTTGCGGCATTCTTCGGCAAGGACGGACTCCTATCCGAGAGATTTAAGGATTACGAGTATCGTCCCCAGCAGAGGGAGATGGCGCAGGCGGTCGCCGATGCCATAAGAAACGGATCCCACCTTATAGTCGAAGCCGGCACCGGTGTCGGAAAATCTTTCGCGTATCTTGTACCCATCATAGATTTCGCCGTCGCTTCGGGAAAAAAAGTGGTCATATCGACAAACACGATAAGCCTTCAGGAGCAATTGGTCAGGAAAGACATCCCGCTCTTAAAGGGCATCCTGCCTTTTGACTTTAAGGTCTCTTTGGTCAAAGGCAGGGCGAATTATCTCTGCCTAAGGAGGTTAAACCGCGTCTTCTCCTCAAGGGCCGATATATTCGACTCAAAAGAGGAAGTCGCCGAACTTCAGAAGATACTATCATGGTCAAAGGTGACTCTTGACGGCTCGCTCTCCGATTTCGACGAGGAGCCCAACGCGAAGATTTGGGATAAGGCCTGTTCAGAGTATGATACCTGCCTCGGCAAGAAGTGCCCTTACCGCGGCGGATGTTTCTTCCAGAAGGCGCGTCAGAAGATGCAGGAAGCGGACATTCTGGTCGTCAACCATCATCTCTTCTTCTCTGACCTCGCCTTGCGCAAGTCGGAATACTCGCTCCTTCCGAATCATGAATGCGTGGTCTTTGACGAAGCCCATACCGTCGAGGATGTGGCAACGGAACACTTAGGTTTTGAGGTATCAAATTTCAGCGTAAAATACCTTTTGGATTCCCTTTACAGTCCCTCGAAGAAAAAAGGATTTTTGTCAACGATAAGAGACGAGAAGATCCAGAAATACGTGCTCCAGATAAGAAAACGCTCCGATGTATTCTTCGGTTCGGTCCTGGACTGGTTGGGAGAGGATAATACAAGAAGAGTAAGGCAACCTGATGTCGTGGAAGACACCCTGTCAAGTCCGCTTAAAAAACTTTCAGGTCTTCTGACCGATAGATTAAAACGCTCAAACTCAAAAGAGGAAGAACTGGACATAAAATATTATATAAAGAGGATCGCGGGGTTATCGGCGGCGCTCGAGGCTTTCCTGGCCCAGAATATGGAGGGCTATGTCTATTGGGCTGAGGCCGCGGGCAAGAGATTCAGAAGGATATCGCTTCTCTGCGCGCCGATAAATATAAACGGCACGTTGCACGAGACGCTATTTTCAAGATTAAGTACCGCCGTACTTACCAGTGCCACCTTATCTACAGAAGGGAATTTCCGGTACCTCAGGAGCAGGCTCGGCATAGGCAGGTGCGATGAAAAACTCCTCGGTTCGCCTTTCGATTATAAGAACAACGTCAAGATACACATACCCAAGAGGATGCCCGACCCCAACGATTACGAAAGATATAAAGGGAGTGTGGTAGAAAAATTGAAGGACTATATAAAACGGACCGAGGGCAGGGCGTTTGTATTGTTCACAAATTATAAATTTATGGACGAAGTATATAACGAGATGGAAACTTATCTTAAGGATATGGGTATCATTTCGTTCAAACAGGGCGGGGGACTGCCCCGCACCAAGATGCTGGAAGCATTTAAGAAAGACGTAGGGTCGGTCCTCTTCGGCGTTGACTCTTTCTGGACCGGTGTCGATGTCCCGGGCGAGGCGTTGAGCAACGTTATAATAACACGGCTTCCCTTTTCCGTGCCCGACCATCCTATAACAGAAGCGAGGATGGAGAAGATAAAAGAGGCCGGAGGCGACCCGTTTAATGAGTATAGCCTGCCGCAGGCGATACTAAAATTAAAACAGGGGTTCGGCCGGCTGATCCGCACCAAATATGACACCGGGATCGTCGTGATACTGGACAGCAGGATACTGCATAAACCATACGGCAGAAAATTTTTGTCGGCCTTGCCCGATTGCGAGGTAGTGATTGAAGATTGATTTTAGAAAGAAAAGCGGCTTGTATATAGGCCTGATATGCTCCTTGGCAATCGGGCTTGTCTATCTTTTGGGCTTCTTTGAGCTGGCCGAGTATCAGGCGCTGGATTTTTTATTCAAGGCGCGCGGCGAAGGCAGGATAAATCCGAATATAGTCATCATCGAGATAGACGACAGATCCCTGGAGGAATTCGGGCGCTGGCCGTGGACAAGAGGTTACCACGCGGCGCTGCTAGATATAATCGATGATTATGACCCGAAAGTAGTGGTATTTGATATCCTTTTTAGCGAACCGCAGCTCGAGCATCCCGAAGAAGATAAATTACTCGCGTATCAAAGCAAGAAGATAGAGAATATCTTTTACGCGGCTTTTTTTGATTTAAAAGAAGACAGATTGAGGAGATTAAGGCCCATCAAGGTGACTTTGCCGCTACCCGAATTAATAGAGAGCTCTAAAGGGGCGGGTTTCGTCAATATCCTTGTCGAACCCGACGGAAAAGTCCGAAAGTTGCCTCTTTTTCTCGAGTATAGCGGCAAGACCTACGCGTCGCTGGACGCGTTGGCCGCTGCTTCTTATCTCGACAGGGACGTGGCCGGATTAAATATCCCGACAGACAAAGACGGCATGATGTGGTTAAATTACGCCGCCGGTTTTGAAAAATTTAAAAGATTTTCCTTCTCCGATATCGTCTCTTCTTTTGACCAGATAAAAAAGGGCGAAAATCCCAAGCTTGATTTAAACATGCTCAGGGATAAACTGATATTGATAGGCCTTACGGCGACAGGCGCGGAGGATTTCTGGTCGACTTCGGTCTCGCCGCTTTATCCGGGAATCGGCATCCGCGCCGCTTCCGTAAATACGATCCTGCAGCGTGATTTTCTGCGCCGGATAGGCAGGTTCGCGAATTTTATAATCCTGCTTTTACTTGGCGTCTCGCTGGGGGTTGTCGTGCCGAAACGGAACCCCTTTGGGGGCCTTCTGTTTTTCGTGATACTGGCCGGCGGGTTGATCCTATTGGCGGTTACGCTCTTTAATCTTTTTAATTTATGGATGGCGCTCGCGACACCGCTGATTTTAATGTCGGTTTCCTATCTTTCAATCACTCTTAATCAGTTCGTAATAGCCCGGTTCGAGAAAGGGCTTATCGAGCAAGAGCTGAAGATAGCGAGCCGAATCCAGATATCAATTTTGCCTCAGAGCCTGCCGCAAATCGCCGGCATAGAAATAGGGGTAAAGTGTGTACCGGCGAAACAGGTCGGCGGCGATTTCTATGATTTTATAAAGTTCCTATATGACGTGGTCAAACTTAAAGAGAATAGATTAGGGATCGTGATAGGGGATGTCTCGGGCAAAGGCGTTCCGGCCGCGCTCTTTATGGCGAAGGTGATGGCGGATTTCCGCGGCCTATCGCACGATTGTAATGAGCCGAGCGAAGCCATGACCGCGATAAATGATCGCCTCACGGAAGAGGGCGTGTCTGGGATGTTTGTCACGCTTCAATATCTTATTTATGAGCCGAAGGAAAGAACGGTTAAATATTCCAACGCGGGGCACAACCCTCTTGTATGGATCAAGAATAACGGCGAAGCGATTTTATTGACTCAGGATGTCGGTTCGCCGATAGGAATTATCCCCGGTTCGGAGTTTAAGACGGATGGATTCCCGGTCTCATCCGGCGACATATTTATTATGTATACAGACGGCATCTCGGAGGCGCGGGACATAAAGCAGAAAGAATTCGGCGAAAATCGTATCCTTGAGACGGCGAAAGCCAATAGGAGCCTTTCCGCGCAGGAATTAGCTGAAAAACTCGTCGCGGAAGTGGTAAAATTCAGCAAAAACATGCCGCAGCACGACGATATGACAATTATTTCCTTGAAAATAGCATAATTTTTTCCTTGACACAGGGTTGTTTTAATGGTATATTCTCATAACGTAACCTATTTACTTAGGGTTACGCAAAAAAGGACGGCTAATGCAGAGAATCAAAAAAAGTAATAGGCTCTGTCTGATAACAGTAATCTTATCTTTTTCGCTTTTAGCTCCAACGCAAATTTCCGCGGCGGATTCGCCCACCCTTGAAAAAGGAATATCGCTTTATAAACAGGAAAATTTCGATGAGGCTTTGCCGATCCTGAAAAAAGCCAAAGAAGAAGACCCGAATTCTTCGTTAGCCGCGTATTATTTAGGTATCACTTGCAAACAACTTCAAAACTACAAAGAAGCAAAAACACAACTTATAGACGCCCTTTCTCTGACGCCGAAGATAAAGGAAGCCCTCTTGGAACTCGTGGAGGTCCTCTATCAGCTCGGCGAATTAAACGAGGCGAAGTCATACATAGAAGTCGCCGAGAAAGAGAACATTAAGCCGCCGCAGATAGCTTTTTTGAAGGGACTTGTGTTATTAAAAAATGGCGAAAATCTTGATGCCATAACGGCATTTGAAAGAGCCAAGGAACTTGATAATACATTGACGCAGGCGGCAGAGTATCAGATAGGATTGGCTAATTTAAAAGAGAAGAGATTCCGGGAAGCCAAAAAAGCGTTTAAGGACATAATAGTCCTCGATCCTAATTCAGACCTCGCCCAGTTGTCTAACGAGTATATGGAAGCCCTCAATAGAAAAGAGAAGGCCGAGAGGCCGTTCAGGGCGACGCTCAATGTCTCCGGGCAATATGATACCAATGTGCTCCTTAAACCCGGCGACGATACCCTTGCCACGGGCATCACAAATGAATCCGACTGGAGAGAGGTAATTACTTTTATGGGGCAATACCGGCAGAAGGTCGCCGAGAGGCTGGTCATAGAACCCCAGTATTCGATGTACCTCTCCCATCAGAATAAGATAGGCGCCTATGACGTCTTAAGCCACACGGTCAGCGTCACTCCGAATTATTATCTTGATAAGGCCACGCTTGGTGTTGCGACATCATACAATTATACGGATGTCGGGAGGGAAAAATATCTGACTACCATAAGCGTAAGCCCCCTGGCTAATTTAATAGTCGGAAAGAACCATATGTTTCAGGGTAATTTCAAGTATCAGGATAAGGATTACGCGCGCACGCCGACAATCGCGGATGAGGACAGGAATTCTGATGATTACAGCGGAGGGCTCGGATATTTCTTCTTCTTCGCCGAGAACAAAGGTTTCCTCGGCCTGCATTACGGCATAAATAAAGAAGATACCGAAGGCATAAACTGGGAATATCTCGGAAACAGGTTTACCGCGTCGGTATTGTATCCTTTCTTAGAGAAGTTCAAGTTAAGCTTAGCCGGGGATGCTTTCCTTCAGAATTTCGATAATAGTAATACGATATTTAACGTAAAGAGACACGACAAGGTTCTTACTGCATCTTCGATGTTGGCGTACAATTTCTGGAAGGCGGCGGAATTGCAATTTAGATACACCTACGTTAAAGACCATTCTAATATCGCCATATATGATTATGA
This sequence comes from Candidatus Omnitrophota bacterium, assembly GCA_030695925.1. Lineage (GTDB taxonomy): Bacteria > Omnitrophota > Gorgyraeia > Pluralincolimonadales > Pluralincolimonadaceae > JAGUXU01. The sequence goes on along the minus strand of JAUYOH010000109.1, from coordinate 95,719 downwards.
CAGGAGTATATACAGTTTAGGAGTCGAGTATAAATTTTGATTAAAATAGGAGATCTTCAGATGAAAAGACGGATTGTAAAGTTAACGGTTTTTGCCGTCGGGGTTCTTATGGCAAGCGCGTTCGCCTTTGCGGGAGAAATTGGCAAGGTCACGGCTATTGAGGGCAAGGTAGATATCCTTCAGCCGGGCCAGAGCGAAGCGCGGCCTGCCGAGGAAGGGGCCGTAATCTCGGTCGGAGACATTATAAGGACGAAGAGCGCCTCTAAAGCCGAGATAACATTTACCGACAATACCGTGGTCAAGCTTGCCGAGAAGACCCGTGTAGAGATAAAAGATTACCAGTTAGACGCGCAGGGAAAAAGGATAGCCGCGGTCCTGAATATAGAGCGTGGGAAGATAAGGGCTACAGTATCGAAATCGGCCGCGAAGGACAATTTTATAATCAACACCCCGAATGCTTCGGGTAGCGTCAAGGGGACGGACTTATTTGTTATCTACCAGAAATCCTCGACAGGTGTGGTAGTGTTAGACGGCAAGGTCTCGGTGGCCAATACTTCGCTCTCCGAGAAGCCTGTAGACGTTGCCGCGGGAGATGCGACTCTTATATCTACTGACCAGCCTCCGATAGCTCCCAGAGCTCTTCTTGCGATGGAGAGAAAGGGCCACGAGGCGGACACACAGATAGCAAAGATAAAAGAGGGAAAACCCCTATCTGCTGAAGGATATTCCAAACCGGAAGATATGACGGCTATCGTTGTCAAGGTTTCAGGAAGCGCGCGGATAAGAAGTCGCGGCGCGCTGACCTGGCATGACGCGAAGATAAATGAGGTCCTTAATGCCGGCGACGTCATAGAGACGAAAGATGACGGTAAGATAGAGATCAAGTTAGAAAACGGCAACCTTATAAATCTGAAACCAAATTCAGAGCTTAAACTTCAGAAATTATCGAAGGATCTAAAGACCGGAGATTATGAGAATTTACTGGAATCCAGCCATGGGAAGATAAGGGCGCAGGTCCAGAAACTAAAGGGCAATTCAAAATTTGAGGTAAAGACCCCGACCGCTGTCGCGGCCGTGCGAGGCACTATTTTATTCCTTAATATCCTGCCAAGTTTAACTACTGCGTATTTTGAAGGTGGAAATGGGACCGTCCAAAACGTAGTATCAGGAGTCATACAGACCGTAGCTGCCGGAAACAGTTCTTCGGCAGATGACCAAGGAAACGTTTCGCCTCCTGCTCCGCCGTCAGATGAGCAGCAGTCAGAATGGCAGGAAGGATGGGAGGGTGAAGGCGGCGGTGAGGGATATTCTGCACCCGGCGGCGATACAGGCGGGGAAGATACAGGTGAAGACACGGGCGGGGATACCGGCGGAGACACCGGCGGCGATACGACGGTCTTTGACGACAAGCCTATTACAGATGATAACCCTACTGATGGCAATGGCGATACCGGTGGCACAACTACTACAGGAGATACCTTAACTCCGACTCTTCAAGCCAATTTCACAGGGTTGTTTGGAAATTATGGCTCTTTTCAGGAAGACGCGGACAGCTCTTTCAGCGCGACTCTTACAAGTTATACAGATGCGCTTACAATATCACCGTGGCCCGGCACTCCGGTCCCGGAAGATTTTACTATAGCCGGCACATATTCCAATCCTAATGAAAGACGTTTGTGGTTCGGTGAGGTCCCGGCAATAGAGGTTGGAGATAATGCTTTACTTGGTTGGGTAGGCGGTTCGTGGGGAAGCAGCTGGGAAGGAGCCCTTTCCTTTATTTATATAGATTCTTCTGGAACTTCCGGACATTTGTTCGGCTATATGTCCGGTCCGAATGGAGCAGGAATTTTTAGCGGAGACGGCGATCTATATATTATTCCAAAGGCCGCAACCGATGTTTTACCTCAGGATCTTTCCGATGCCATCGTTAATGGAAGCGGCGGCGGGGAGTTATATGTTTCATTTGATGGCGGTTACCTTGATACCGAATTCTACAAGGAAATGAAGAAAATAGAGGGTGAGGATTGGGGAATCTGGAGAGAGATACACAGAGGAACATACGACAGGCCGGATGATCTATCAACCTGGATTGGCGTAGCAGGTGGAAATTACAATAACGGTGGCTACTTCTTCTCCGCATTCGAAGGGATAGATAATTTAGATGACTTACTTCGGATAGATGTGTTTGGCACCTATCTTGATTACGAGAAATTAGGCGTTTATTACGGAACAATTTTAGGGGCATATACGCCAAGCTCTTCTTTTGATTTCGAAGGTGTAGGCCTCGGCGGGTTTGAAGAAGAAACACTTACTTCAAGCGGACAGCTATATAATTCTATTTATAACGATAATTGGGGATATTTCTCAGGCCTGATTGGAACCTTAGGGGATTTATGGAATGCAGAACCTTTCGATTTAGTTTCAATAGGTAGATTCAATAATTATGGCAGTGAGCCATTTACATGGTTTAGCGGTGGAGATACCTTATATAGCGCGGATCCATTTAATGAAACATACACTACGTATGATGGCGGCGCGTTCTACGGCATGACAGGAGGTATCGGCGCTGATGACGAGTTAAAAGGCTTGGTAAAAGCCCTATATATAGATCCCAGTGGGAATGCAGGGATTTTATCAGGGAATTTAACCGGCGCATATTCAAATTATGTTGGATATCTACTCGGAGGCGAACTTACCAAAGTCCGGATGGCACCTGCTATAGATGTAGGTGTGACTGCCGAAGATTTATATGATTCTGTATGGCCTAACTATGACGACGGGAGGCTTGCTGGTTCATTTACCAACAGCGGCGGAGAGATCACCGGTTGGGATAGTCTTACAACTATGTCCATAGTAGATTATGAAGGTGGGGTTGCCCAAAACTGGGGCATATATGGACAGACCTTTGATGGAGAATTCTCTGGTCGGAATTCCGATACCTCTTGGTCCGCTGTGATGGGCGGAAACGACTCCTTCGGCGCTTATAATCCGACCATGTATCATGAGGGGCAGTACAATTACTCAGACGGCGGCTATTACTCCTATAGGTATTATGCCAACGGCACCTATGGCTATCTAAGCTACTATAGGCCAGACCAAGCCAACTATTACATCGAATACTATGGAAATGGCACATATAACGGCTCTGATTATCAAGACTACGGCGCGCCCATAAACGGCACATGGGATCCGTCTTGGCAGTTATTAGCGGATCTCGTTGGAACCCCGCCCGATCCAGACAATGCCTCTTTATCCGATCCTGAATATAGCGACGGCATTGGCAGCAACGACTCCGGCTACTGGATTGCTGATATAACAAATGGCATTTGGAACGATATAACTGCAGAATTGCACGGAACATTCTTAACTCGCACAAAGATGGGCACCCTCGATGGAGAAATCCTCGGCGTATACGAGGATAATGGTGGTTATGGCGACTGGCAGGCGGTCGGCCTTGGCACTTGGGAAGGCACACCTCTTACCTTTTCAGGTTACTGGGGCGAAGACAGTCTCTACTATAATAATAATGGAGATATTGAAAGGGCTGGCGAAGATTATGGGCTCATCGGCTCTACCACACCTGAATGGTGGAATCAAAATGTAGATGGATTCGAATTCCTTGCAATGGGTGAATATTGGGATGGAGAACAATCAGAGCGCTACATTTGGAACACACCGATACAAAGCTACAACGCACCAGAGAGTAACAATACAACATTAGACGGCGGCGCGTTCTGGGGCTACACAGGCGGTATTTGGAAAGACGAAATTATGGATGGTGCTGTAGCATCTATTTATATCGCACCCGACGGTAACGGAGGATATAATGCCGGCGTACTAAGAGGCGATGTCTCAGGTAATTATTACCCCGGTATTGAAATGTGGGAAGCCGAAGGCACATTAACGCCAACGGAGTTAGCACAAAATATCGGCATTGCTCCAAGAGATCTAAATGGATATATAGATCAGGACAACATCGACATTCGAGGATTATACGGCAACTTTGGTTATGAAGGAAGTTATATCTACGGTGCGCCGTACTTCGATGAGGATAGGTGGCAAGATTATGCGTATCGTTACTCTATCGGTGAAGATGCAGGTTGGGGTATCTTCGATATAAAATTAGGAAATGGAAATTATTATATTAATCCGGGTTATCTTGATAAAGATGAAAATCTAATAATTCCCACAGAATGGTCTGCAGTTATGGGCGGAACCGACTATAGTGGAGATGGGGATTCTTACTGGCTTACCGATATATCTGGAACGTGGCAAAATAACGAAATTAGAGGAGATGTAAGCGGTAACTATCTTTCGTACGAAAACCTTGGCACAATTGAGGGCGATTTATTCGGTGTGAATAGAGGAATTACGGGGACCTGGATTGCAACGACTATAGGGTCATATTCAGAAGAGCCGCTTGCCTGGAGCGCAGAGATAGATGCCAGATATCACTATGGCTATGATGATGGGGATGGCGTTTATCTAGAGACCTATGACTATCACTATGGCTTAATTGGCGCAACTGAATCTCCTTTTCCGTCGGTTGGGACAAAAACAGTCGATATAACTCTTATGGGTGAAACATATCCTGACGACTACATCACTTGGTGGGGTTCTTTATATGGAAGTTATGCAGATGAAAGCGAAATTCCTGATGGCTTCATAGCAGGAAGGACCAATTCTTTAGAGGGTATGTTAGTTAGTCTCTATATCGATACATCAGGCAAGGCAGGTACATTAGAAGGAACCTTCGACGGAGATTACTATCCTGAACTTGATATGTGGCAGGCAGACGGTTCAATGACCGCAACGAAGAGGGCAGAAGGCTACAATCCAATCTCTTATAATTCCGACTGGAACGATATAGACGGCTACTTGAATGGCGGCTTTAACACTATAGGCGGCGGTGAGATATATAATGATTATAGTATATATGAGGTATCCAATGACTACGGATACGGATATTTAGGCAGTTACACAACTTGGCTCGTCAAAGGAGGCAATCCAGAGCCATGGGGCATATATAACATTGAACTTGGCGGATACTACGATGATTCAACATCAAATAATTGGACGCTTAATCTCGGTGGAGACCAATGGAGAGGGTTAGATGATGAATACTGGCTCGCAACTATTACAGGCACTCAGTGGTCAGAACAAAGGATTGCAGGCGAACTCGAAGGACAATATCTAACCCAAACTGCTCTCGGCACAATCGAAGGAAATGTCCTTGGGAGTTTCGATACCGATTATGATTATACTTGGGAGGCAATTGCATTAGGAACTTTCACCGAAGAGCCGCTTACCTTCAGCGGTTACTGGGAAGAAGACAGTCTTTACTATAATGACGGGGGATATCCTGATTGGGCCGGCTCAGAATATGGATTAATTGGCTCTACTACACCTAATTGGTGGAATGCAGAATCGTTCCCAATCCTTGCGATGGGTGAATACTATTTGTATGGAATATCGGAAGAACAGCCCAAATTCTGGAACACATATGTATATAGCGATTATATAACGCAGGATGGTGGTGCATTCGCTGGCGTTACAGCAGGAATATGGAATAATGAAATTATGGACGGCGCAGTAGCAGCTTTATATATGGACCCATCAGGAAATGCCGGCGTATTAAGGGGAGATGTCTCAGGTAATTACTATCCATCCTTAGAGATGTGGATGGCAGAAGGCACGTTAACTCCTACTCAGATGGCACAAGCCGCGGATTTAGGAATCAGCCCTCAAGATTTCGTTGATTTTAATATTGGGACTGGCGATTTCACTGCGGAACTCTTTGGAGGTTTCGCCGAAGGTGATACTAGCTTAATAGAAGGTGAAACTTATTGGGGCGATACTCATTTTATCGACGATGGAACGATAGCTCAACCCTGGGGTATCTATGACTTGAAACTCCAAGGAGGACCTAATTCCTATGATAATCCTGAGAATTCTACTATTTGGATGGCAGAAATTTATGGAGACGGAAAGTTTGGTCCTGCTGATGGTGAATGGATTGGAATTACAGGTGGTAGCTGGTTAAATGGCGAAATCCGTGGCGCTTTACGCGGTCTCTATATAAATATACCGGACGAGGATATGGTAGGCCTAATTAGAGGCGATGTCTTTGGAACATATGATGAAGGTGGCGATACCTGGATTGGAGAAAGCATCGGCGTATTTAATGAAATGGGTGCTATCGATCCTTTATCCGAACCTATTGAAAGTGAGTTTTTCGGAACGGGTCTTGGCAGTTTTGTAAGCGGTGGAACACTTGAGGTAGTTTCAATTGAGGGAATGGCTCTTGGTATTTTTAATATTATCTCAGAACAAGACTGGGGCATCTGGGCTGCTTATTTAGAAGGAACCTATACCGAGCCAAATTCGCCTTTCAGATTAGCTATGGGTGGGGCACAGGATGGTTTTGAAGGAACTGATGGTTATTGGTTAGGAACGTTAAACGGTGATTGGGAAAATGGGATTCTCGACGGTGATTTTAAAGGTGTCTGGTTCGGCCTTGAGGAATTTGACCAAGATGGCAACCTCATCACATTTAATGTTGGTTCAGTGACGGGTGACGTCATTGGTACTTATGAAGCAGTAGATACTACATGGCAGGCAGTCGGAGTTGGTGAATGGATTGAATTAGCGCAGTTGGATCCTGGCATCCTCGGTTTTGATAACGAGGCATTAGCCCAGATGGTATCTGTGCCTATAACAGAGACATATTCCTCACTGCTTCAGGGAGCGGGCGGTTTCACCGACGGCGGTGCGATTAACGCTACGATGGACATCAGTATGTACGCTAGCGCCTCGGAGGCTTTAAGCGGCATTTGGGCGGCGTTGATAAACGGAAATTACACCGGCTCGACATCAGACAGCTGGTCAGTTGCTGTGGATAACGGGAATGTCACCTTGACGGGTTCTCAATGGAGTGATGGCCAATGGCTTGCCGATGTCACCGGTACAGTCAATAGTGCCGCTATCACGGGACAGGCCGGTGGCACATATACAGGGGCAGATTCCGGGACATTGACAGGCGTTGGCGCTGGGACTTGGGAAGCGCCTCCACTAGTTCCATAACAACTTAAATTTAGGAAATAAATTAGTGCGCATTACGGCAATAATATTAATTGGCCTTTTATTAATTGGTTGCGGAAAGGCAAAGCCAGTTGCAACTAAGCCCGCGGATAAAATAATCGCGACTGTAAACGGCGAACCCATATATAACAAAGACCTGAAACAGGCGCTCGCGTTAAGATTAAAGAATGACCCATCCTTTAAGGTAGCACCTAACACCTTAAAGGAGCAGATCAATTTGATAATCGACGAGCGCCTCGCTCTTCAGCACAAAGAAAAAAGCAATTCCCGGATAGAGATCCTCACTAAATAACAATCCTTCCTCGTAATATCAATTGACTACTCTGATAATCTGTGCTAAACTTTACCTTTATTCAGTTAAAATAAAGGGGTTATGACGTGAAACTACCTGATAAGAAGGGGCATTTCGGCATCTTTGGCGGTAAATACGTCCCCGAGACTCTTATGGCCGCGCTCGACGAGTTAGAGCGCGAGTATAATAAGGCCAAGCGGGACCGCCGGTTCAAGGAAGATCTTAAATCCTACCTCACTAATTATGCGGGAAGGCCAAGCCCGCTTTATTATGCCGGACATCTTACCAAAGCGTTAAAGGGACCAAAGATATACTTAAAACGCGAGGACCTTCTTCATACCGGCTCACACAAGATAAACAATACGTTAGGACAAGGGCTTCTTACTTTAAGGATGGGTAAGTCACGCATTATCGCGGAGACCGGGGCCGGCCAGCACGGTGTAGCGACCGCTACAGTCGCCGCGTTATTCGGGCTTGAGTGCGAGATATTTATGGGCGAGGAGGATATGCGGCGGCAGGCGCTTAACGTATTCAGGATGCGCCTCTTGGGCTCAAAAGTCAGGCCCGTCGGAAGCGGCAGCAAGACCTTAAAAGACGCGATGAATGAGGCGATGAGGGATTGGGTCACGAACGTAAGGACGACTCATTACTGCATCGGCTCTGTCGCCGGGCCGCATCCTTTTCCGATGATGGTCAGGGATTTCCAGTCGGTCATAGGCAAAGAAGCCAAACGGCAGATCCTTAAATCGGAAGGCAGGCTTCCCGATTATCTTATGGCCTGTGTCGGCGGCGGCTCGAATTCAATGGGATTATTTTATGAATTCTTTAACGATAAAAGGGTAAAATTCATCGGCGTTGAAGCGGCGGGACGCGGGCTGTCATCGGGTCAGCACGCGGCGACATTAGAAAGAGGCGATGTGGGCGTCCTGCACGGCAGCAAGAGTTATGTGTTGCAGGATAAGTACGGGCAGATAAAGATAGCGCATTCGGTCTCGGCAGGCCTTGATTATCCCGGGGTAGGACCGGAGCATTCTTACTTTAAATCTATCGGCAGGGCACAATACGTCTCTGTTACCGACAAAGAGGCGTTAGACGCGTTCCGGTTGTTATCCGAAGTCGAAGGTATCATTCCGGCGCTTGAGTCTTCTCACGCGATCGCGTATTTAGTCAAGACAGCGCGCAAGATGAAGAAGAACGATATCGTCATCGTCTGCCTTTCGGGCAGGGGTGATAAGGACGTCGATATGGTGGCGAAGATACTGGATTCCCGCTTGCGCGGGAATGACAAATCATGAACAGAATAGATAAAAAATTCACTGAATTAAAGAAGCGAGGAAAAAAGGCGCTCATCGTCTTTATAACCGCCGGAGATTTCGGTTTATCGACGACAAAGAGGCTCGTCCTTGGATTGTCCAAAAGCGACGCGGATATAATAGAACTCGGAGTCCCTTTCTCCGACCCGATAGCCGACGGCCCTACAATACAGGCGTCATCCGAGAGGGCGCTTAAGCGCGGCACGAAATTGCGGGATATAATCAAGCTGGTGCGTAGTTTGCGCGTCTCAACCGGTATCCCGATAGTCCTTATGACTTATTACAATCCGGTATTGAGATACGGCTTGAAAAAGTTCGTCTCGGATTGTGAGAGGAGCGGCGTTGACGGGGTGATTGTCCCTGACCTGCCTCCTGAGGAAGCCGGTGAATTAATAACTACCTCAAAAGGCAAAAAGTTTTCCACCATCTTTCTTTTAAGCCCGACAAGCACAAAAGAGCGGATTAAGTTGGTCTCTAACAAATCAAAAGGATTTATTTATTACGTCTCATTGACCGGGATTACCGGCGCGCGCGCAAAACTTCCCGATGAGATTATCTCACGCGTCCGCATCATAAAAAAATATACCAAGAAACCAATTTGTGTCGGCTTCGGCGTATCGACACCCGAGCAGGTAAGGCAGATCAGTAAGGTCGCCGACGGCGTCATTGTCGGTTCCGCGATGGTCAAGCTCATAGAGAAGCACGCAGGCAGAAAGGACCTGCTCGATGCCGTAGGAAGATATGTTAAAAAATTAGGAGAGGCTACCCATCGATAAGAATATTTACGCGGTCATAATAGCGGGCGGCAAAGGCGAGCGGTTCTGGCCCAAGAGCAGGATAAAGACGCCGAAGCAGACCCTGAAATTAATGGGCAAGCACTCTTTGGTACAGGAGACGGTGGACAGGATAAAGACGCTGGTGCCATATGAGCGGATTTATGTCATCACGAATAAAGAGCAGTTGGGCTCGATAAAAGCAGACCTGCCGCTCGTAAAGAATATCATCGCCGAGCCGGCCTCAAGGAATACCGCCCCGGCGGTCGGACTGGCTGCTATGATCATAAAAAAGAAGGACCCGCAAGCGATAATGATAGTCCTTCCCTCGGACCACCTGATAAAGGAGAAGGAGCGGTTTATAAATACCCTTAAGACCGGCGTGGAAGTGGCCCGGACATCGAACGGTTTGGTGACGATCGGCGTCAAGCCGACATTTCCCGCTACCGGCTACGGTTATTTAAAGATAGATACCAGCGGGCAGTTTAAGATCAAGGGGCCCGGCCTCAAGGCAAGAGTCCACAGGATAAATGCTTTTGTTGAAAAGCCGAACCTTCCGACGGCGGTCAAGTTCTTGAGAGAGAAGCGATATTATTGGAACAGCGGCATGTTCATATGGAAGGCCTCGAGCATATTAGGCGCCATCAAGGACCACCTGCCGCGCCTCTATCTCGGGCTGCAGCTGATCGAGCCGAGCATAGGGCGTTTCGGTTTTAACAACAGCCTTAATAATCTTTATCCCCGCCTTGAGGAGATCTCGATAGATTACGGTATCCTGGAGAAGGAAAAGCGCATCTTCGCGGTAGAGGGCAAATTCTACTGGGACGATCTGGGTTCATGGGACTCGCTAGCCCGCCATTTAAAGACCGATGCCTGCGGCAACTTTATTCTTGGCGCGCACAAAGGAGTCGACACGAAAGATTCTCTGGTCGTCTCCGAAAAAGGCGTTATCGGCACTGTCGGGGTCTCGGGCCTAATTATCGTGCAGGACGGCGATTGTGTCCTCGTCTGCAGCCGCGACAGGGCGCAGGACGTAAAGCGGCTCGTAGCCCTCCTTAAAGAAGACGAAAACCTTAAGAAATGCCTATAGCCCGGATCCTCGCTTTAGATGTCGGACAGAAACGGATAGGTGTGGCTGTAAGCGATCCCTTAGGGATAACGGCGCAGGGAGCGGGTGTCATAACAAGAAAAAATATAGAAGACGATATAAACGAAGTAAAGAAATATATAGACGAGTATAAGGCGGAATCGATAGTAGTCGGTATGCCGATAAATATGGACGGCACCAAAGGGGAGAGCGCGAAAAAAGTCACCGAGTTTGTCGAGACCGTAAGTTCCGGACTAAATATCCCCGTAGTCACTTATGATGAACGGTTATCGACTAAAGAGAGCGAGAAGTTTCTGATCTCCTCGGATGTCTCCAGAAAAAAACGCAAGGGCGTTATAGATAAGATCGCCGCGCAATTGATACTGGAATCGTATCTTGAGAGACTAAAGAATTCAAAATAAAATGTATGAATTAAATACGCTAAAAAACGGGATACGCTGCGCCGGGCATATCATGCCGGAGAGGGATTCGTTATCAATAGGAGTTTGGATAAACGCCGGCGCGCGCTATGAATCAAAGAGAGAAGGCGGTATATCGCATTTTCTCGAGCATCTCTTGTTTAAGGGGACGTTCAAGAGGTCCGCGGAAGAGATAAAGGAAGCCATTGAGGGCAGGGGCGGAGCGATGAACGGTTTCACCTCCGAGGAATTCACGTGTTATCTCGTCAAGGTATTAAACAGGGATATGGGGACCGCGCTTGACGTCTTATCCGATATGGTATTAAACGCGCGGCTTTCACTAGAGGATATCGAGAAAGAAAGGACCGTTATAAAAGAAGAGATCAAGATGTACCTTGATCTGCCGTCGCATCACGTCCATGACCTTTTAGTTGAGATGCTTTGGCCGGGACAGCCGCTCGGCAGGAATCTCGCCGGCACCGTCGAGACGGTAGGCGCGATAACGCGCAAAGGTATCCGCGGTTATAAAGACAGGTTTTATAATCCAAGCAATATCGTGATAGCGGCGTGCGGCAATATGAGGTATCGCGATTTCTTTGACTCTTGTGAAGAACATTTTAAAACCGCCAGCAAAGGGCATAAGTCCGCCTTTAAGAAAGCGACGGAAAGACAAAAGAGGCCGCGACTAAATATCCTATCCAAACAGACGGAGCAGACTCATCTTGCTATGGGGGTACACGCTTTCGGCCGCAATGACCCGGACAGATATGTCTTAACCCTCTTACATATAATCTTGGGCGGCAATATGTCAAGCCGTCTCTTCCGCGAGTTGCGTGAGAGGCGGGGGCTGGTATATGAGATAGGCACCCACACGAAGAAATTTTATGACACGGGCGCTTTCCTGATATCGGCGGGGCTGGACACAAAGAAGGTAGTTAAATCCCTGGACCTTATGACAAAAGAGCTAAAGAAGATAAAGACAAAGCCCGTCGGAAGGGATGAATTCGAGAGGGGAAAAGAATTCTACAGAGGACAATTGCTCCTCGGGCTTGAGGATACGGTAGACCATATGTTATGGATGGGGGAATATATGTCCGCCGACGGAAGGATACTGACTCCCGGGGAGATACTGGGCAAGATAGATAAGATTACGCCTGATGATATAAGGCGTGTGGCTAAGAGGGTATTCAATGACGCCGGCTTAAACTTAGCTTTGATAGGTCCGATAAATAAAGCGGAAGAAAGAAGTATCTCGGAGGCCTTGACGCTAACATGAAAAATTCCATAAAACTTTTCAGGGTGTTCGGTATATCTGTGGAGATGCACATATCCTTTCTTATCCTTCCGATACTATTCTGGCTTAGCATGGGAGTAAAAGGTGTCGTCCTGATACTCGGAGTTTTTGTTTGCGTGACCTTACATGAGTTATGCCATGCGCTTCAAGCAAAGAAATTCGGGGTAAGAGCCGATACGATCATCCTGTTGCCGATAGGCGGCGTTGCTTCAATGGGTTCAATACCCGATAAACCCTATCAGGAGTTCAGGATAGCGATAGCGGGCCCTTTATTTAATATAATCCTGGCCGCGATATTATATTATCCCGCTTATCGTTTTCTGGGGCCTGACATATTTTTTTCAATGAATCTTACTACTTGGCCTCACGTGATCGCTTATCTTTACTGGCTTAATATCTTACTTGCCGTCTTTAATTTATTGCCTGCATTCCCGATGGATGGAGGAAGGATCCTGCGCGCTCTCTTGGCGCGTGTAATGACATTGCAGAAAGCCACGAGGATAGCGGTTGGTTTCGGTTACTTATTTATATTTCTGTTTGTGGCATGGGGGATTATGACCGGAAACATCTGGTTACTCATAATCGCTTTCTTTGTCTATATATCGGCGACTCAGGAGGCCTCGCATGTCGAGATAACCGAGACGCTAAAGAGGCTCAAGGTAAAGGATATCCTGCCTAACGGATATTTAAGCGTGGGGCCGGATACGAAACTCTCAAAGGTGCTTGAGATGATCTTTCACAGCCATCAGGAAGATTTTCCGGTCCTTGATAGCGGCGCTCTCGCCGGTATCGTGACCAGAGCCAATATCATCTCGGCCATACACCAATTCGGGCTTGATAAGACGGTAAGAGATATAATGATAAAAGATTTTCCTTCGGCAGGCCTATTGGACTCGCTGACGAAGATACATAAGCTTATGGAGGAGTCCGGGCTGCGGGCGATACCTATAATGGACGCGGGGAAGTTGGCGGGACTTATAACTATGGAGGACTTGGGTAAGATATACGCGCTTATGTCAGCTCGGGAGGGAACGAAATGAAAAAAGCGGAGATACAAAAGATAAAGTTCGGCACAGACGGATGGAGGGGGTTAATCGCGGATGATTTCACCTTTGAGAACCTGCGGACAGTGGCTCAGGCCTGCGCCGATTATTTCAATAAACAATTCAAGGCGCCGCGAAGGATCATAGTAGGCTATGACACCCGTTTTCTCTCCGATAAGTTCGCGCAGGCGGTCGCCGAAGTCCTCGCGGCAAACGGCATAAAGGTCTATCTCTCGGACAGGCCTTCGCCTACGCCGACGACAAGCCTTAATATCCGGCTTCTCGGATTAAACGGCGGCCTGATAATAACCGCGAGCCACAATCCCGGACGCTTCAACGGGCTGAAGATAAAGACGCAATTTGGTTCACCGGCGGACCAGACAGTAACGCAGAAAGTAGAAGCATTCCTTTATAAGAACAAGGTAAAGACGATATCGCTTGAAGAGGGCGTAAAGACCAGGAAGATAGAGGTCATCAACCCGATACCAAAGTATATCGAGACGGTAAGGAAATACCTCGATTTGGACCTGCTGAAAAATTGCAACTTAAAGGTTGTGGCCGAAGCCATGCACGGCGCGGGCAACAGTTATCACGGCGATGTCCTCAAAGGGACAAAGATAAAGCTTGATACCATAAACGCCGAGCCGAACCCTTCCTTTGAAGGATTAAAGCCCGAACCTCTGCCGCATAATATGCCTAAGCTTATGGAGATGATGAAGAAAGGCAAATATGATATAGGGGTAGCCACGGACGGCGACGCGGACAGGGTAGGCGCGGTGGCGCCCGGCGGCAGATTCATCACTCCCGGCGAAATAATGTGCCTTATTGCCCTGCATTTCATTGAGAACAGGCACTGGAGAGGCGCTTTGGTAAAGAATATCGCGGGGCCGATGCTGATGAACAAGATAGCCAAGCATTATAACCTCAAGTTTTTTGAGACACCGGTTGGATTCAAGCACATCGCGAAACTAATGCAGCGGGAGAATGTCCTTGTCGGAGGCGAAGAATCCGGTGGTATAGGGGTAAAGAATTATATACCCGAAAGAGACGGAATACTTACCGGGCTTCTCTTGGTCGAGATGATGCAGCAGGAGAAGAAATCCATACTGGCACTACTCGACGATATGGAGAAGAGGTTCGGAAAATTCCGTTATCACAGGCAGGACGTCGAGATATCGATGAAGACGAGGGAGAAGGTTGTAAGCGCCCTGTTTGCGAAACTTCAGGGCAAGGATGCCAAGAAGATATTCAAAAGAAAAATCTTAGAGGTAAACACGAGGGACGGCATGAAGTTCATCTTCGAGGACGAGAGCTGGCTCTTGATAAGGCCTTCAGGCACAGAGCCGATATTAAGGGTATACAGCGAAGCGCACACGGAGAAGGAAGCCAAGTGCCTCATCAATATAATCGATAAGTTGTCAAAGATAGTTACCTGATGGATAAATCGTTAATACGCAATTTCTGCATAATCGCTCATATAGACCACGGGAAATCCACATTAGCCGACAGGCTGCTCCTTAAGACCGGTGCTATCTCACTGCGGGAATTCAGGGACCAGGTCTTAGATGACATGGACTTGGAACGCGAGCGCGGCATCACGATAAAGGCAAAGGCGGTCCGATTAAATTATAGCGGTAAGGATGGGAAAGATTATATCCTGAACCTGATCGATACGCCGGGGCATGTGGATTTCACGTATGAGGTATCGAAGGCGCTGGCCGCCTGCGAGGGAGCGCTTCTGGTGGTCGACGCCGCGCAGGGTGTCGAAGCGCAGACCGTCGCGAATCTTTACCTGGCACGCGAACATAATTTGACCATAATCCCGATAATAAATAAGATAGACCTTACGAACGCCGAACCCGAGAGGGTCCGCCAGCAGTTGAAAGAGACATTGCATTTGAAGGAGATAGAGCCGATCCTCGCGAGCGCGAAGACCGGCATCGGAACGGACGAGATCCTCGAGTCCATCGTAAAACTCATACCGCCGCCGAAAGGCGAAAGAGAAAATGTACTGCAGGCGCTTATCTTTGACTCAGCCTTCGACACCTTTAAGGGTGTGGTGGTCTATATCAGGTTGAAGAACGGTTCGATAAGGCGCGGGATGAAGATAAGGATGATGGGGACCGGTAACGTCTATGAGGTCGAGGAAGTCGGCATCTTTAAGCCGGGCGCTGTCGTCGTAGACGAGTTATCCTGCGGAGAAGTCGGTTATATAACCTGCAATATAAAGAACCCGAAGGACGTTCACGTGGGAGACACGGTCACCGATTTTAAGAATCCCACGAATGACCCGCTTCCGGGATATAAAAAAGTAAGGCCGCTCGTCTATTGCGGCTTGTATCCCGTCAACGCGAAGGATTTTCCATTTTTAAGGGAAGCGCTCGAGAAACTGGAATTAAGCGACTCCTCGTTTACATATGAACCTGAGTCATCTGTCTCGTTCGGTTTCGGGTTCCGGTGCGGTTTTCTCGGGCTTTTGCATATGGAGATAGTCCAAGAGAGGCTTGAAAGGGAATACAATTTAAACCTGATCGCCACCACTCCGAGCGTGGTCTATAAGGTGAAAAAGAGAACGGGCGAGGAAGTAGAGATAGAGAATCCGAGTAAGCTTCCGCCGTCGCAGGAGATAGACGACATAGAAGAGCCGTACATACGGGCTTTTATAATAACGCCCGCCGATTCGCTGGGAAGTGTGATGCAGTTATCGCAGGAGAGAAGAGGGATTTATAAATCGACTGAGTATCTCGACCCGCAACGGGCTATGCTTGTCTACGAGTTTCCTCTTTCCGAGATAATCGTGGATTTTTATGATAAAATAAAGTCAATGACGAAGGGATACGGTTCACTGGATTATGAGTTCAAGGGCTACTCCCCAAGCGAACTGGTCAAGCTCGATATCCTGATAAACGGAAAGCCGTGCGACGCGCTCTCATTCATCATCCATAAGGACAACGCGCAGGCAAAGGGCAATCAATTAGTATTAAAATTAAAAGAGCTGATACCGCGGCAATTGTTCGAGGTCGCGTTACAGGCCGCGATAGGCGGCCGGATAATCGCGCGAGAGACCGTAAGGCCAGCCGGTAAAAACGTCACCGCGAAGTGTTACGGCGGCGACATAACAAGGAAACGCAAACTTTGGGAGAAACAGAAAGAGGGCAAGAAGAGGATGAAGCAATTCGGAAAGGTCGAGATCCCTCAAGAGGCCTTTATGGCTGTCTTAAAACTATAAAGGAAAAATATGAATAAAAAGAAAAAATCGTGGTTGAGGGAAACTATCGAGATCGTCATAATAGCTTTATTGCTGGCCGGCATTATAAAAGTTTTTGTCTTTGAACTCTACAAGATCCCGTCAGGCTCGATGATACCGACTCTGCTTGTAGGCGACAGGCTGGTTGTGGTAAAATTCATATACGGGCCGAGGGTACCCTTTATAAACGTAAGGCTTCCGGGCGTAAGAGAGCCAAAGAGGGGCGAGATCGTGGTCTTTATCTCTCCGGAGGATCGCGCGAAGTTTTTTATTAAGAGGTTTATCGCTTCTGAAGGAGAGACGGTCGAGATATCTAACGGGAAATTGCTGGTTGACGGCAAGGTAATAGATGAGCCGCCGGCGTTCAGGAAGGTCTATTACTATAACAGGGGAGATTTCGGCGTGGAGGGAAAACCGATCAAGGTCCCGAAAGACAGCTATTTTGTATTAGGTGATAATTCCGCCTCGAGCAAAGACAGCAGGTACTGGGGTTTCGTCCCAAAGAATTATCTTATCGGCAAAGCGGTAGTGATAATATGGCCGCCGAAAAGGATTCAGCTCTTAACTGATAAATAGAAAATGAACTTAGCCAACAGGATCTCTATATTAAGGATCTTGCTTACGCCGTTTTTCATCGGTTGCGTCCTTTACTACAAACCCGAGCATGATTATTTAAGGTTTGTGGCGCTGGGCATATTCGGCCTCGCGGTCTTGACTGATGCCCTTGACGGTTTTCTGGCCCGCGTATTGAAACAGAAGACGATGCTCGGGACCATACTCGACCCAATCGCCGACAAACTCCTCCTGATCACCGCTTTCATAAGTTTGGCGAACTGGCCCGCCGACATCAAATTGCCGTTATGGATGCCTATAATCGTCGTAAGCCGCGACCTATTTATTGTCTTAGGTGTGGTGGTGATATTTCTTATGTCGGGTGACGTCAAGATCTCGCCGAGTCCGCTCGGGAAGATAACGACATTTTTTCAGATGGCGACTATAATAAGCGTGCTCTTGCTGTATAAACATTCGGAATACGTATGGAATCTGGCGGTCATCTTTACCCTGCTTTCG
Source organism: Candidatus Omnitrophota bacterium (assembly GCA_030695925.1). Taxonomy (GTDB): domain Bacteria; phylum Omnitrophota; class Gorgyraeia; order Pluralincolimonadales; family Pluralincolimonadaceae; genus JAGUXU01. The sequence goes on along the minus strand of JAUYOH010000109.1, from coordinate 78,079 downwards.
GGCATAAATTACCTAATACGCGGCGCGCGGCTCTTAAACGGTAACCACGGAAAGAAATAGGATGATATTAACGACCTCATTAGTCCTATGTTACCTGATCGGCTCGATACCGACGAGTTATCTCTTCGCCAAGGCATTAAAAGGGATCGATATCAGGCAATTCGGAAGCGGCAATGTGGGTGCCACGAATACCTATCGCGTCGTCGGAAAATTGCCCGGCTTACTGGTCCTCATTATCGATATATTGAAGGGCCTTATCTGTGTCGCTCTGGTCGCGAAACTCTTCTTAAGACTCGGTGTTGCAATCGAGCCGGCGACTTATGGCATGATACTGGGATTTATGGCTATAGTCGGCCATATCTGGAGTGTATTCTTGGGATTCAAGGGGGGGAAAGGAGTGGCGACTTCGGCAGGAGTATTCATAGGGGCGGCACCCGACGTATTTTTATGGGGCTTACTTGTGTGGGTCGCGGTTTTTGCGTGGAAGAGGTATGTCTCATTAGCTTCAATAGCGACCGCTGCCGCGATACCGGTGATATTCTCGATCTTATCGAGGCCGGCTTCATATGTCATCTTCGGTTCTTTAATATGTGCTGTAACCGTGTATAAGCATTACCCGAATATCAAGCGGCTTGTCCGCGGCGAAGAAAACAGGATCTCCTTTAAGAAAAAATGAAAAAACCTGGAAACGTTGCTGTTATCGGAGACGGCGGTTGGGGAACGACATTGGCTATACTCCTCAATAAAAATGGGGCCAAGGTAAATCTCTGGGGAATATTTCCCGAGTATGTAGAATCCATGAAGGCCAATCGGGAAAACATAAAATTTCTTCCCGGTGTCAAGATCCCATCCGGGATATCGCTTACCTCGGACCTTTCCGAAGCGGTCAGCGGCGCTAATATCATGGTCTTAGCTGTTCCTTCACAGTATATGCGGGATGTGTCGCGACGGCTTAAAGATGTCAGGACCGATTTTGCGGATAAAATCTTTGTGAGTGTATCGAAAGGCATCGAGAACAAAACATTGAAGAGGATGTCAGAGGTCGTCCGCGAGATACTCGGCCCGGTCAAGATAGGCGTTCTATCCGGCCCGACTATCTCATACGAGGTCGCGAGAGGGCTTCCGACGACAGTCGTCGCCGCATCTGAGGACGAGGATACGGCAAAAGAGATACAGGATTTATTTATGGCGGATAATTTCAGGGTCTATACCAATAACGATATCATAGGCGTAGAGTTAGGTGGTTCCCTGAAGAACGTTATCGCCATCGCCGCCGGCATATCCGACGGGCTCGGATTCGGCGTGAACACGAAGGCCGGATTGCTCGTAAGAGGTATTGTCGAGGTCGCGCGGCTCGGCATAAAGATGGGGGCCAGGCAGGAGACTTTCTACGGTATAAGCGGTCTCGGCGACCTTATGACGACATGTGTCAGTTCCCACGGAAGAAACAGATGGTTCGGTGAGGAGATAGGAAAAGGAAAGAAGCCTCAGGACGTCCTTAAGGCTACCGAGATGGTCGTCGAAGGTGCGGTAACCGCCAATTCCTGTTACGAACTCCGCAAAAAGTACGGTGTGGAGATGCCGATCTCAGAGCAAATATACGCCGTGATCTACGAAGGTAAAGACCCCAAAGCGGCTGTCCGCGACCTGATGACAAGAGAAAGAAAAGCGGAACTCTAAAGCAAAATCCCTCTATACAGCTTCAAAAAAATCTGCTATAATTAAAGTTCTAAATTCTATATAAAATTGACCAAAAGGGCGGGGCGTGGCTCAGTTTGGTAGAGCACTTGTATGGGGTACAAGTGGTCAGCGGTTCAAGTCCGCTCGCCCCGACCATTTTATAAAAGAGGTAAGGAAATGGAAAAGATAAACGTAGGTTTAATAGGGTTCGGGACCGTAGGCGTCGGTGTCGCGAGGGCGCTTCTGGAGAAGTCCGCCCAATTGGAGCGGCAGGTCGGGGCTCGTATCGTCTTAAAGGCGATATGCGATAAGGAGTTCCGAAGAAAAAGAAATATCAAGGTAAATAAGAAATTATTGACCACTGATGTCAATAAAATCCTCGGTAACCCCGATATAGATGTGGTCGTAGAGCTCATGGGCGGTATCCATCCCGCCAAGGAATTTATCCTGAAAGCGATAAAGAGCGGCCAGCACGTCGTCACCGCGAACAAGGCGTTGCTTTCCGAGTCGGGCGAGGAGATATTCGAAGCCGCCAAGAAAGCCGGAGTCGAGATATTCTTTGAGGCCTCGGTAGGAGGCGGGATACCGATAATCAAGTCTTTACGCGAGGGCCTTGTCGCAAACGAGATAGACACCATACTGGGGATAGTAAACGGCACCTCGAATTATATATTATCGTCTATGGCCGCCGAGGGTTTAAGTTTTTCCGACGCGCTTCTGGAGGCGAAGAAGAAAGGTTATGCCGAGCGCAACCCATCGCTCGATATCGAAGGCCGTGATTCCGCGCATAAACTGGCGATCCTGACCTTACTGGGTTTCGGTAAAGCCGTTAAGCCGGAGGATATCTATGTCGAAGGTATACTTGATATCTCGCAGAACGATATCAAATATGCCGAAGAATTCGGTTATTCCGTAAAATTACTCGCGATCGCCAAGAATGTGGACGGCGAACTTGAGGTAAGAGTCCATCCGACGCTGCTATCAAAGGAACATCTTTTATCGAGCGTCGACGGCGTCTATAACGCCATTTACGTGCATGGAGACATGGTCGGCGGCGCTCTCTTTTACGGCAGGGGCGCCGGTCAAGGCCCGGCCGCGAGCTCTGTCGTAAGCGACATAGTGGACCTTGCGCGCGATTTAAGGTCCAACTCGGTCGGCAGGGTGCCTATTTATATGAAGAATAAATCCATCAAGAAGATAAGGAAGATAGACGAGATCGAAGCAAGGTACTATATCCGCATCTCGTGTATAGACAAACCCGGCGTCCTCGCGAAAGTCGCGGGGATTTTGGGACGCCATAAGATATCTATCTCGAGTGTGGGGCAGAAAGAGAGGAGAAAAGCCCGTATAGTACCGGTCGTCCTTATGACTCACGAGGCCAAGGAAAAGAATATGCGGCAGGCGCTCGAGGAGATAGACAATCTTTCGGCCATCAGGCGAAAGACCGTCGCGATAAGGGTAGAGAGATAAATATGTGGAAAGGTATCATTGAGAGATACAGAAAATATCTGCCGGTCTCGGGCAAGACTCCGGTCGTCACTTTAAATGAGGGGAACACCCCTTTAATTTATTCCGCGAACCTAAGCGATAGGATAGGCAAAGGATACGAGGTGTATCTAAAATTCGACGGAGCCAACCCTACCGGCTCGTTCAAGGATAGGGGTATGACCGTCGCGGTCTCCAAGGCATTAGAGGAAGGATCTAAAGCGATAATGTGCGCCTCAACCGGAAATACTTCCGCCTCAGCCGCCGCGTATGCCGCGAAAGCCGGTATCAAATGCTTTGTGCTGATACCGAACGGGAAGATCGCCCTCGGAAAATTAGCGCAGGCATTGATCCATGGAGCCGAAGTCTTAGCCGTAGACGGAAATTTTGATGAGGCCCTTAATCTCGTCAAAGAGATAACCAACAGGTATCCGATAACCTTGGTCAATTCGCTAAACCCGTTCCGGATAGAAGGCCAGAAGACAGGTGCCTTTGAGATCTGTGAAGTATTGGAAGGCAGTCCGGATCTTCATTTCATCCCGGTCGGAAACGCCGGGAATATAACCGCATACTGGAAAGGATACAAAGAGTATAAGGCGGCGGGTAAGATAAAGTCTCTGCCGAAGATGATGGGATTTCAGGCCGAGGGCGCGGCGCCGATAGTCAGGGGAAGGCTAATAAAAAATCCCGAGACTATCGCCACCGCCATCAGGATCGGGAACCCGGCCAGTTGGAAGAAGGCCGAGGCGGCGCGTGATGAGTCGGGCGGCGCGATCGATATGGTCTCCGACAAAGAAATCCTCTCCGCCTATAAGATATTGGCCTGTAAGGAGGGTATATTTGCCGAGCCGGCTTCGGCGGCATCGGTGGCGGGATTATTGAAACTCTCAAGAAAGGGGCTCTTCAGGAAAAGACCGGCGAAGAAGATAAAGATAGTCTGCGTCTTGACCGGACACGGGCTTAAGGATCCGGACAGGGCTATCGCGTCGCTTAAGAAACCCAAGATAATAAAGGCCGATATAGACTCTGTGGTAAGGGCGATAGGGATATGAGATGAAATACCTGGTTTTGGTAGGGGACGGGATGGCGGATTATCCGATCCGTGAGCTCGGTGAGAAGACTCCGCTTGAAGTCGCCAAGATACCCAATATGAATTATCTGGCGAAGAACGGAAAGGTCGGCCTGATCCATACGATCCCGAAAGATTTTTCACCCGCCTCTGATGTGGCGAACCTCTCGATCTTAGGATATGACCCCTTAAAATATTATTCCGGGAGGGGTCCGCTTGAGGCGGCGAACATGGGGATAGCTCTCGGACCTGACGATATCGCGTTCAGGTGTAATGTTGTCACAGTTGACCAAGAGAAGATGGTGGATTATTCCGCGGGACACATAAGTTCGGAAGAAGCCGCCACACTAATAAAGTTTTTGGATAAGAACCTCGGCTCTGATAAGGCAAGATTTTATCCGGGAGTAAGCTATCGTCATCTGATGGTCGTTCGCGATAAGCCACTCAGAGAGGCGTTGCTGAAGATAAAGTGTTTCCCGCCTCATGATATTATGGGGTCAAGGATAAAAGAGCATCTTCCTAATGGCGAGGGTGCCGAGTTCCTGATTAAATTGATGGAAGATTCCAGATTGCTTCTCGCGGGCCACGAGATAAACAGGGTCAGGATAGACCTAAGGGAAAATCCGGCGAATATGATCTGGCTTTGGGGTCAGGGGATAGAGACCGATATGCCGAAGTTCAAGGATAAATTCGGTGTCGAGGGCTCGGTCATCTCCGCGGTGGACCTGATAAAGGGGATAGGAAAGATCGTGGGGCTAAATGTCGTCGATGTCCCCGGCGCGACAGGATATTATGATACCAATTATCAGGGAAAGGCGAAATACGCGCTGAACTCCCTAAGGGACAGAGATTTTGTATTTGTCCACGTCGAGGCGCCCGATGAGGCGGGGCATAACGGCGACCTGCGCGCGAAGATAGGGGCGATCGAGAATTTCGACAGATTTGTGGTGGGAGCGATCTTAGACCGCTTTAAGAAGCTCAAGAATTTCAGATTGGCGGTATTGCCGGACCATCCGACCCCCGTCTCTCTTAGGACGCATACCGCTGAGCCGGTCCCGTTCGTGGTCTATGGAAAAGACATAGAACCGGACGAGACCCCTGTCTTTAGCGAGGCGGTCGCGAAGAACAGCAAATTCGTCTTTGAGCGCGGGCACGAACTTATGGAGTATCTGATAAAAAAGTAAGGAGGGTATCCGAGTAAAAGTGGGGACTTTAATCGTTCAGAAATACGGCGGTTCTTCAGTAGCGAATCCGGAGAGGATCAAGAACGTAGCGAAGCGGGTCGTCAGTTATAAGAAACGGGGATATGGCGTAGTCGTAGTCGTCTCGGCATTGGGCGATACGACGGACGAATTGATAGAACTCGCTTCCAAAATCACCGATGACCCCTCTGAGCGCGAGATGGATATGCTTATCTCCACCGGCGAGCAGATATCGTGCGCCCTCCTGGCTATGGCGATACACGAATTGAGAGTCCCCGCCATATCTTTTACGGGGGCGCAGGTAGGTATAATCACGGATGCCTCTCACACTAAAGCGAGGATATTGAATATATCGGCGGATAGGATAAGGGAGGAATTAAAGAACGGCAAGGTCGTCGTCGTGGCGGGATTCCAGGGTGTAAGCATAAATAAGGAGATCACGACTTTAGGCCGCGGCGGAAGCGACCTGACCGCCGTAGCCCTCGCGAAAGCCTTGGGTGCCAAGATATGCGAGATATATACCGACGTCGACGGCGTTTACACCGCCGATCCAAGGATAGTAAAAGACGCGAAAAAGCTCTCAAGGATAAGTTACGACGAGATGCTCGAGCTCGCTTCACTTGGCGCCAAAGTTATGCAGCCGAGGTCGGTCGAATACGGAAAACGCTATGGCGTTCCTATACACGTCCGTTCGAGTTTTTCCAATGTGGACGGCACGATCATTTCCAAGGAGGTAAAGTCGATGGAGAAGATAGACGTAAGCGGCATCGCCCTGCAGAAGGACGAGGCGAAAGTCACTATTTGCGATGTGCCGGATAAGCCCGGAATCGCGGCCATAATATTCAAAGAGCTCGCGGTAAATAACATAGTAATAGACATGATAGTGCAAAACGTGAGCCGGACCGGGACGACCGATATATCCTTTACCGTCCTGAAAGAGGACCTTGCAAAGACGATCAAGGTCGCCAGGAAAGTCGCGAGGGAAGTCGGCGCCGGAGAGGTCATCAAAGACGAGAATATAGCTAAGGTCTCCATAGTAGGGATAGGGATGCGCAGCCATTCGGGTATCGCCGCGAGGATGTTCAGGGCGTTGGCATCAAAGAAGATAAACATAGAGATGATATCCACCTCCGAGATAAAGATATCCTGTGTGATTGAAAAGCGTCACTCCGAGACGGCGCTTAGGACGCTTCACGATGAGTTTGGACTGAAGAAAGTAAGATAAATAAGGGCATGACAAAATGAAAGAGGTAAAACTTTACGATACCACATTGCGTGATGGAGCGCAGACCGAAGGGATCTCGTATTCCGTCACCGATAAGGTCCGCATCGCGGAAAAACTGGATCATCTGGGCATCCATTATATCGAGGGGGGATGGCCGGGTTCCAATCCGAAGGATATGGCCTTCTTCAGGGCGGCCAAGAAGATGAAATTAAATAATGCCGTTGTCGTCGCCTTCGGCTCGACACGCAGGGCAAATACAAGCGTAGGCAAAGATGCCAATGTCCGCGGACTCCTTGAGGCCGGGACAAAGATAGTCACCATCTTCGGGAAGAGCTGGGACCTGCACGTAAGAGATGTATTCCGCGTCCCCCTCGAAGAGAACCTGAAGATGATAAGTGACACCGTCGCATATCTTAAGTCGAAAGGCAAGACGGTATTCTATGACGCCGAGCACTTCTTTGACGGATATAAGAATAATCCCGAATACGCCCTAAAGACGCTCTTTGCCGCTGTCGATGCGGGCACTGAGTGCATCATCCTCTGCGATACCAACGGAGGCACTATCACTTCTGAATTTACGGAAATCGTCAAAGAAGTGGGTGCCAAATTGAACCGCCCCTTAGGCGTCCATTGCCATAATGATTGTGATATGGCTGTCGCCAATTCGGTGTCCGCGGTAGAGGCGGGATGCGTCCATGTGCAGGGAACGTTTAACGGATACGGTGAACGCTGCGGAAACGCGGACCTTGTTTCTATCATCGGTAACCTTAAATTAAAACTTGGGATCGATTGTATCGCTGACAATAAACTTAAAGAACTCACGGAAACATCGCGCTATGTCGCGGAGATAAGCAATGTCAAACAGCGCGAAAATCAGCCGTTCGTCGGGAATACCGCTTTCGCGCATAAGGGCGGGATCCATATCAACGCGATAATGAAGAATCCGGTCACCTATGAACATATCGAACCGCATCTGGTAGGAAACAAGAGAAGGCTCTTGGTATCGGAGCTCTCCGGTAAGAGTTCAATCCTCCTGAAAGCGAAAGCGCTCGAGCTCGACCTTACGAAAGAAGCGCCCAAGACCAAGAAGATCCTGAAATTATTGCAGAAGCTAGAGCATGAAGGATATCATTTTGAGGCCGCCGAGGGCTCCTTTGAATTGCTATTACAACGCGCCTTTAAGAAATATAAGAGATTCTTTGAACTGGAAGGGTTTAAAGTTGTCACAGAACACCGCGGAGGGAAGCTTATTTCCGAAGCGACAATCAAAATCAAAGTCAACAAGATCGAAGAACATACCGCGGCCGAAGGGGACGGCCCTGTCAACGCCCTTGATAACGCTCTGCGCAAGGCTCTCCTGGAATTTTATCCTAGACTCGCGGAAATGCGTCTATCCGACTTCAAGGTAAGGGTGCTTGAGGAAAAAGCAGGCACCGCGGCCAAGGTCAGGGTGCTTATTCAATCGCAGGACGCGAAGGATTCATGGTGGACTATCGGCGTATCCGAGAATATGATCGAGGCGTCGTGGGACGCGTTGGTAGATTCGATAGAGTATAAACTGCTCAAAGACCGCAAATCATAAAATGCGCGAGATCCCGTCTGTCTATAATCCCAAGTCTACGGAAGACAAATGGTATAAGGTCTGGGAAGAGAAGAAGTTTTTTCATGCCAAGCCCGATGCCAAGAAGAAGCCGTATACAATAGTCATCCCTCCGCCTAATATCACCGGAATCCTGCATATGGGCCACGCCCTGAATAATACCGTTCAGGACATCCTGATAAGATGGAAGAGGATGCAGGGCTATAACGCGCAGTGGCTTCCCGGAACAGACCACGCCGGCATAGCCACACAGAACGTCGTCGAGAAGATGCTCGCGAAAGAAGGTATCAGGCGTCATGACCTCGGACGCGAGAAATTCGTCAAACGCGTCTGGCAGTGGAGGGAGGAATACGGCTCCACCATAATATCCCAGTTAAAAAGGCTCGGCTGCTCCTGCGACTGGGACCGCACCCGCTTTACGATGGACGAAGGGCTATCGAATGCGGTCCTTGAGGTATTCGTGCGGCTTTACGAAAAAGGCCTGATCTACCGCGGGAATTACATCATAAACTGGTGTCCGAGATGCCAGACGGCGTTAAGCGATGAGGAAGCCCAGCATAAGGATTTAAACAGCCTTCTATATTACATAAGATACCCCGTGAAGGGAGAGAAGAGATATATCACAGTCGCGACGACCCGTCCGGAGACGATGCTCGGCGATGTGGCGGTCGCGGTCAATCCGAAGGATCCAAGATATAAGAACCTCCTAGGAAAGACGCTTATACTTCCGCTGATGAACAGGGAGATCAAGGTTATCGCGGACGATATCGTCGACCCCGACTTTGGGACCGGCGCGGTAAAGGTGACTCCGGCGCACGACCCGAATGACTTTCAGATGGGCATCCGCCATAACCTCGAGCCGATACTCGTGATGAACCCCGACGGCACGATGAACAAGAACGCGGGGGATTACGCCGGGATGGACAGGTTCGAAGCGCGCGAGACGATCCTAGAGGACCTCAAAGAATTAAAGCTTCTCGAAAAGACCGAGCCTCATGCGCATTCGGTAGGGCATTGCTACAGATGCCACACGGTTGTCGAGCCGTATCTATCTCTGCAGTGGTTCGTCAAGATGAAACCGCTGGCCAAATCCGGCATAGAAGCGGTCAAGACAGGAAAGATAAAGTTCTATCCGGAAAGATGGACTAAAGTTTATCTCGACTGGATGGAAAACATCCGCGACTGGTGCATATCAAGACAGATATGGTGGGGGCATCGCTTGCCTGTGTATTATTGTAAGAAATGCCAGAATGCCTCCGATAAAAAGAAGGGAACAATAGTGTCGAAAATAAGTCCTCAGAAATGTCCTGATTGCGGCGCGACGGATATCGTGCAGGACGAGGACGTGCTCGATACATGGTTCTCCTCATGGCTTTGGCCGTTTTCCACCTTCGGCTGGCCGGAAAAAACGGAAGACCTAAAATATTTTTACCCCACTTCAGCGCTTGTCACCGCGCAGGAGATAATATTCTTCTGGGTCGCGCGCATGATCATGGCCGGTTATGAGTTCATGGGCGAAGCGCCTTTTAAGGATGTCTATATTCACGGGACCGTGCGGGACGAGACGGGCGCGAAGATGTCAAAGTCGCTCGGCAATATCATCGATCCTCTCGAGATAATAAATGAGTTCGGCGCCGACGCCCTCAGGTTCAGCATAATTTCTATCACTGCCGTCGGACAGGATGTATTTCTGTCAAAAGAGAAATTCCAGTCAGGCAGGAATTTCGCGAATAAGATCTGGAACGCGGCGCGGTTCGTCATAAACAACCTGTCCGAAGAGGTAGATACGGATCTATGCGTCCTGTATAAAAATGCCGATTTGCCGCTTGCGGACAGATGGATACTCAGCAATCTCTACACGACGCTGGAGGATCTGGACAAGGCGCTGGCGTCATACAGATTTAATGAGGCGGCAAATCTATTATATGAGTTTATCTGGCATAAATATTGCGACTGGTATTTAGAGATAACCAAAGGCCGTATAAAAGAAAAGGCTACACAGGTAATTTTATATAAAGTGCTGGAAAAGAGCATGAGGATGCTGCACCCCTTTATGCCGTTCATTACCGAGGAGATATGGTCTCTCTTGCCGCATAAGAGGGATTCCATAATGATCCAGCCATGGCCGCACCTGCAGAAGGACCTGATAGATAAGAAGGCCGAGGGAGAGATGGACCTCGCGATAGGCATAATAACCGCCATCAGGAATATCCGCGCCGAGGTAAATATCCCCCCTCAAAAATCCTGCAAAGTGATCATATCTACCGCGAATAATAAAAGTCTGGCGACTATCGGAAAATGCGAAGATTATATAAAATCACTTGCGAAAGCCGAGGCCGTTAAGGCGGGCCTGAAGCTCGAACGGCCAAAGGCCTCGTCGGTAGCGGTAGTCGGCGACTGCGAGATAGCAGTCCCTCTCGAGGGGCTGATAGACCTCGAGAGCGAAAGAAAGAGGATAATGGGGCGTATAGGAGAGATTGAAAAGTGGATGAGAGCGACCGAAGCCAAACTTAAAAACGAGAATTTCATAAAGAGGGCGCCAAAAGAGGTCGTCGATTCCGAAAAGGCGAAATTAAGCGAGATAAAGATTACATCGGACAAATTAAAGGAGGTCTTAAAACGGTTAGAGAATTAAACAGGAAAGAGGTATTTGAGGCCGTCCGTCGCGCGCTTGCCGAGGATATCGGCCGCGGCGACATAACGACCGCGGCTGTCTTTCCCAAGCCGGAGACGGTCCGGGCCGAAATCATAGCGAAAGAGCCGGGTGTTATTGCCGGTATATCCGTTTCTATGGCGGCTTTTAAACTGCTCAACCCAAAGATAAAGTTCATGCCGCTGATTCAAGACGGAAAGACTTTCGGGGCTAATGCGGTTATATCTTTCGTCGAGGGAGATGTCCGATCCATATTAAGCGCGGAGAGATCCGCGTTAAATTTCCTAAGCCGGCTGTCAGGCATAGCGACATTGACTTCTCAATTCGTTAATAAGATAAGGCCGTACAAGACAAAGATCATGGATACACGCAAGACGACGCCGGGGCTACGACTGCTCGAGAAATATGCCGTGACGGCAGGAGGCGGTTATAACCACAGGTTAGGGCTGCATGACCAAGTTCTGATAAAAGATAATCATTTGAAGGCAGTTGATTACGACTGGGCTGTGCTTTGTCATACGATAAGAAAATACAAGAAAAGATGCGTAAAGACTGAAGTAGAAATCTCAAACCTGAAAGAATTAAAAGAAGCCATTAAATTAACTCCCGATATCATAATGCTCGATAATATGGGCATAAAAGAGATAAAAGCCGCCGTTAAATTGCTGCGTTCCTTAAGGTCTGACATCAAACTTGAGGTCTCGGGCGGCGTTTCTTTAAATAACGTCAGAAAGATCGCCGCCACAGGGGTAGATATGATCTCGGTCGGTGCCATCACTCATTCCGCAAAGCCGATAGATTTTTCATTGGAAATAATAAAATAGGATGCGAAGGATAACCCCCGTATTTTTTATGCTTCTGTTCCTCTTCAATCTCTCAGGAGCGGAGGAAAAGACAAGCGCCGGACAAAGACCGCTCTTCATTGCCCATTATATGACATGGTTCGGCGTGCCTGAGACAAGCGGCCAATGGTATCAGTGGAAATTTATAATGCAGGGTATTAGCGCCGACAAACAGCATGACCCTGATTACTTTCTGGCTGACGGCCGCCGGAATATCGCCGCGGTCCACTACCCCGTAATAGGGCCTTACGATTCGACAGATCCCGATGTCTTGGAATATCATATCCTTCTCGCCAAAGAAGCCGGCATAGACGGATTCATGGTCAATTGGTACGGTTTCCGCGATAAGGGCGTGCGAAAGCAGGAAGACAAAGGGTTTGAGCAGCTCTTGAAAGTAGCCGAACGCCTTAACTTTAAGATATGCATTAACTTTGATGATAAATGTTCATTCCCCCCTTACCAAAATTTTAACAGCAGAAAAGAAGCCGTTGATTTCGCCAAAGAAACGTTAAAGGAAGTTATGTCGAAATACGCGCCGAGCGATGCTTACCTTAAGATAAACGGAAGGCCTGTCCTCTCTAACTTCGGTTGGTGGTATGTAACGGGCGATTCCATAGAACAGACTTCATTTGGTCCCGGCGAATGGAAAGAGATCATAGATTACCTGAGGGATTACAGGCCCTTTTTTATTCATGACCATCAATACCATTGGAAAAAATCCATAGAAGAAGCAGGATTCATCGCTTCGACTGACTCCGTATTTCCATGGATAGGGATGAAGAGCGACAGGGTCGCGTTTATGGAAGAATCCCGGAAATTGTTAAAAGAAGGCAAGATCAAGCTTATAGCCGGAATAGCCAATCCCGGTTTTGATAATACCGCCTGTCAGGGCTGGGGAGGAGGTATTGCTGTAATCCCCCGCCGGAATGGGCAGGAATACCGGGATAACTTTGATGAGGCCATCCGCTATGGCGCCGGTTTTATACAGATCGTCACATGGAACGATTTTACCGAAGGAAGCACGGTCGAGCCTACAGAAGAGTATGGCGACCTCTATCTGAAGATCACTTCAGAATATGCCAACCGGTATGGTGGTCCCGCGATATACGGAAGGTCCCTTGATCTGCCCCAAAAAATATACGCTCTAAGGAAACTGACCGAACGCCTCAGGGAGAGCGAAAAGGTCTCGCCGGAGATCTTATCCGAGATAGAGAACAATACGGATAGATGCGTTGATTCCTTCCTTCAGCATAATCGTATCGGCTCGGAAAAATCGCTGGCGGAAGCGCGCGCTATCGCCGAAGACGAGGAGAATAAGCTGCCGATAGACAAAAAAATAGCGGTGGCCCTTAGCTCCGCCTCGGCGAGGGCAGTTTTAGGAGAGACCGTTGATTTTACCTTGCGCATCAAAAACCCGTATGATGAAAGCGTCTCTGCCGTTATCCAGGTCGATTGCTACGGTATTCCGCGGCAATGGTTGGTTAAAACCGAAAAGACCGTCTCACTCGAACCCCGTGAAGAAAAAACCGAGATATTCCAAGTCCAAATTCCCGAAGACGCCGCCGAGATATCCGGGTGGCTGACGGCGAGGGTACTTTCTTCACACGCGCCTGTTACTTCGAATTTGGTATATATAACCGTACTTCAAGACCATCTATACGCGGATATAGGGCCCGTAAATCTGTTACGCGCAGGCAAGGGCGAGAGACTTAATCTTGAATTGGATTCCAGGGGGAAGAAATCAGAATCCGCGAAAATTACTTTTGCCGCTACGGAAGGTTGGACCGTGAAACCCGCTACGATACTCAAAGAAATCCCGAAAGAGGGAAAGATATCAGTGCCTTTCACGCTTAAAGCGCCCAAAGGCGCCTCTCCTGACGGCATGCTGACCGTCTCTATTATTTCAGGCACATACAGATATACGATCAAGGAGCCCTTCGCCGTTCTCCCCAAGAATAAAGCGGCGGTCCTGGAAGGTGATATCAATCAGGATGGCTCAACGGATCTCGTGCTTGGGAACGGCCTGACGGAATTACACTGTACGCCGTCAATCGGAGGAAGGATATTAGCCGTCATCGACAGGCCTTCGGGCAGGAACCAGCTTTTCCTGGATTATCCGAAAATGAAAAAAACCAAAGGAGATACCGGTGATAAGTGGGCGGAATATGGCGGAATAAATGATACCTTTCCGGGGGAATGGCCCGGCGCCGTTTGGAATAACGACTGGGATTACCGCGTCGTCGCTCGCGAGGGAGACGCGGCCTCAGTAATCCTCTCGGCAAGAACAAAAGATAACCTCTTTATTCAGAGGGGGATTACTGTACGTTCTGATTCACCTTTCATAGGACTGCGGTATGAACTGCGGAACATGACAGATCAGCCAAAAGAGGTCTATTGGTCAAATCACCCCGATCTGGCGCTTGGAGTTGAGGCCGGCCCTGAAGACGTATTTGTCGTTCCCTCCCAGGTAAAGAAGAATTATTCGCCGAGCCTTACAAAAACGCATTATATTCCGACGGAAAATTGGATGCTGGCGTATAATTCAAAGACCGGAGAATATTTTGGACAAACCTTCGACAGGTCGTTTATTGAAAAAATAGGTATTTGGGAAGGCGAGAATTTCTTTACGATGGAACAGATCTCGGGGAAGATAACCCTTAAGCCGGGGGAAAGCAAAAGTTTCACGATTGATTATATCGCCGGCAAGGATTCACTGGATAATATCATTAAACTGCTTCGCAATAAATAAGGATAGTCCCCTTGATAAGAACCAGATTAGGGATATTACTTTCTTTATCATTGATCTTTTACGCGTTTAACCCCGCTAGCCTGCGCGCGGCCGTTACAGTAACCGCCTCCTCAAGCGAAAACGAGTCTAACTCCGCCGCAAGAGCCCTCGACGACAATATGCAGACCCGGTGGGGCAGCCAATTCTCCGACCGTCAATGGCTGCTTATAGATATGGGAGAGGCCAAGGATATAGTCGGCCTTACGTTGTATTGGGAAGCCGCCTACGGAAAATCGTATGATATACTGCTCTCTGAGGACGGAAAGTTATGGAGGAATGTTTACACGACTGCTGAAGGCGACGGCCTGACAGACGATATCTACTTCGGGAAGAAAAGGGCCAGATTTATAAAGATATCCCTCAGTGAACGGGGTACGCAATGGGGTTATTCCCTGTGGGAAGTCAGGATAAAAGGCGCGGAAGAAGAGATGCCTATAACCGCTTCCTACTCAAGCAAGGGAAACCGGCCTGAGGATGCGATGGATGGCGATACGCAGACCATGTGGCGGAGCGGAAAAACAGACAAAGCATGGTTGGAAATTGAATTCAAAAAAGAGAAAAATTTGGGCGGCATATTTATAGACTGGGGAGAAGACTACGCGACTTGGTACAAGATCGAAGTGTCTTCGGATAAAAAAACATGGAATACCATATATGAACAGAACAGCGGCAAAGGCGGTTTGGATAAGATATACGTCAATATAAGGAGCAAACGTTACCTTAAAATCGATTGCGAAAACAGCAATAATGGGAAAGGATACACTATGAAAGAGATTCATCTTAAAGACTGGGAAGACATCGCCAAACACAAAAGCCTTGATAAAGCCCGCGGACTTGCCGGATGGGAAGGGAACCGTTTCAAGACATTTATAGGAAAGGATGGTTCATTCGCGTGTTATCCGTACCCGTTCCGCGTGAGTTTCTGGGCCTATGACCATGAGAAAGACCTGCTTTATACGCCCGAGACCTTGGCGACAAATTGGAGACTCATAGACGGCGGCTATCCCGTCACTATCGTGTCGTGGAAGAGCGGAGAACTTGAATCGCAGACGACGGTCTTTTCGTGGTGGGATGGGAAGATAGGCAAGGTAATGAATTACGCGCGGGTATCCGTCAAGAATACCGGAAAGAAGGATAAGGATATCTCGATTTACGCGGTCATCCGCCCAAACCCGCTCTATCCGAAATGGAAAATCGAGGATATGAAGACAATAGAATATGACAACGATCATACAGTCAAAATAAACGGCGCGGCGCGGCTTTTTCTTGACGAGAGGGCAGACGGTCCCATCGGAAAGGACATAAAGGACGCGCTATCTTATAATAGAAAGATCAAGGCCGGCCAGACCGAGATGTTCGATTTTGTTGTCCCGGCGGGTGAAGGCCACGATCTTAATTTTAACGAGATAAAGGACTTGAGTTTTGACGAGGCGTTTGAACTAACTATAAAATACTGGAAAGGCCGCGTTCCGCTGGAACTGACTCTGCCAGACAAGAGATACAGCGACTGCTTCTACTCATCGCTTTATTATATCCTCATAATGGATGAACAGAACAAATTGTTCCCCGGCCCATACGAATATACCTCATTCTTCCTGCACGATGCCGTCGATATGGATAACGCGCTCGATAAGGCGGGGCTTACGGAAGAAGCGCGCGACTCCACGGATTATTTCAATTACGCCGAAGGCGGGGGATATGTCGATGAGCTCGGCGGAAGCATTTTTGGGCTTTACGAGCACTACCGTCTAACGAAAGACAAGGCATATCTCGAGGCCGTCTACCCGCGAATAAAATCCGGTTGCGAACTCATCAGGAAATTGCGCGCAAAACAGCTTGAATTACCGAAAGATGATCCCGCCTACGGCCTTCTGCCGAAAGGGGTAAGTCAGGATAATTTCAAGATTCCCGCGTATCTATACGTCGATGATTGGTGGGCGATCGTGGGCCTTAAATCCGGATGGGAAGCCGCGGAGAAACTCGGTAAAGAAAATGACGCCAAATGGATTAAAGAGGAATACGAAAGCCTGCTTAAGGCCACCACAACAAGCATAGAAAAGGTAATGAAGAAAGAAGGGCTTGAATACATGCCCGGCTTCGCGGATTACTGGCCTAAGGAAATGCGCATTGTTGATGGGGAGCATAGGATTCTAGGCGATACACAGATGGCTTGGGCGCATCGGCCGGCGATGTTCCCCGGACAGAATATGGGGATACCTGTCCCGATGAGCCTCTTTAAAAAATCGTATGAACAGTATTGGCAGAATGCCGGCAAATTCACGGATTACGACGGCGCGTGGTTTGTGGAATACGAAAAAGTATTCTGGGGGTATAATTTTAAACTGGCGCATCCTTTGATCTACCTGGGAATGGAGGACGTCGCGTTAAAGAATATCGAGTGGGGGATAGAACACCAATCCTGTCCGGGCGGATGGATGGAAGCGATGCCGAGCAGACTAAACAATAAAGGCCTAAGGGAGATGTCCGAAGGCATAATCGGAGACGTCCCGCACGGCTGGTCGGCGGCGCATTACGTGCTTCTCCTGCGCGACATGCTCTTGCGCGAGGACGGGAATAAATTAATCCTTTTGTCATGCGTGCCTGAGGCTTGGCTTGACGACGGCAAGATCATTGAAATCAAAAATGCGCCGACTTATTTTGGCAAGATTGGTTTCAAGGTCCAGAGTTTCCGCAATAAAGGTTTTCTGAAATTGACGCTTGATGCCGCCACAACACCTCCACCCGAAGGATACATCCTGACCATAGGGAAGAAAAAAATCGAGATTCCCGCGGATACAAAAGAATTAGAAGTCAAATTCTAATATGGCGAAGCTCAAACTCGCTTCCTCCTTTAAGCCTGCCGGTGACCAGCCGCAGGCGATAAAAGCCCTCTCTGAAGGGCTCATCAACGGCAAACGTTACCAAACGCTTCTCGGCGTTACCGGTTCGGGCAAGACCTTTACGCTTGCCAATGTCATAGAGAAGGCCGGTAAACCCACGCTCGTCATATCCCACAATAAAACTCTTGCCGCCCAGTTATACAGCGAGTTCAAGGAATTTTTCCCGGAGAACGCGGTCGAGTATTTCGTGAGTTACTACGATTACTACCAGCCCGAGGCATATATCCCGCAGACAGACACCTATATAGAGAAAGACTCTTCAATAAATGACCGCCTCGACCGCCTGCGCCTCTCGGCCACATCCTCGCTTATGTCGCGAAGGGACGTAATAATAGTCGCCAGCGTCTCCTGCATTTATAACCTCGGTTCGCCTGAAGATTACGCCGAGATGCTCGTCTCGCTGGAAGAAGGCCAGAAGGTGGACAGGGATGAGGCGCTCCGCCGGCTTATAAATATCCAATACGAACGCAATGACGTTGAATTCACCCGCGGCAAAGTCAGGGTACGCGGCGATACGGTCGAGATATTCCCCGCCTATAAAGAAGAGGCGATAAGGATCGAGTTCTTCGGCGACGAAATAGAGAAGATACAGGAATTCAACTCCATCTCGGGAAAAATAATAGGAAGAAGAGAGCGCGTCACCGTATATCCGGCCAAGCATTTTATAACCGCGCCGGGCAGGATAGAAGACGCCATTAAAGTAATTAATGAAGAACTTGCCGAACAGCTGGAATTCTTCCGTTCAAAGGGAAAGCTTCTTGAGGCGCAGCGTCTTGAACAGCGCACGAAATATGATATGGAGATGCTGCGCGAGATCGGCTATTGCCACGGGATAGAGAATTATTCGCGCCATTTGACCGGGCGTCCCGCGGGCAGCCGGCCATATTGCCTTATAGATTATTTCCCGGATGATTTCCTGACTATAATAGATGAGTCGCACGTGACCGTCCCGCAGATAAGGGGTATGTATAAAGGCGACCGCGCGAGAAAAAAGACGCTTGTCGAATACGGATTCCGGCTTCCATCGTGCCTTGACAACAGGCCGCTTCGATTAGATGAATTTGAGGGGCTGGTAAAAGAGGTCATATTCGCCTCGGCCACACCCTCGCAATACGAGATAGTAAAATGCGGCGCCAAGGTCGTCGAGCAGCTTATCCGGCCGACAGGCCTGATAGATCCCGATATCATCATCAAGCCGACAGAAAAACAGGTAGACGACCTGATACAGCAGGTCAAAGAGCGCGCGCAAAAGAAAGAGCGTGTCCTCGTTACCACCCTGACAAAACGAATGGCAGAGGATTTATCGTCTTATCTCGAAGAGTTAAATCTCCGCGTTAAATACATCCACTCGGATATAGACACGATAGAAAGGGTAAAGATCCTCAAAGAGCTGCGCCTTGGGCAATTTGACTGCCTTGTCGGCGTAAATCTCTTGAGGGAAGGCCTTGACCTGCCCGAAGTATCGCTTGTAGCGGTATTGGACGCGGACAAAGAAGGGTTCTTAAGGTCTGAGACTTCGCTCATCCAGGTCGCGGGACGCGCGGCGCGCCACATAAACGGACAGGTCATAATGTATGCCGATACGATAACCGGCTCACTCAAGCGCGCGATAGACGAAACTAACCGTAGACGAAACCTGCAAATGGAGTATAATAAGAAGAATAATATTACGCCAAGATCCATCGAGAAGGCGATCCGCGAAGGTATCGAGATGCTCGATGAGGCGCGCGAGGTGGAACTTGAAGCGGCAGGGATCCCGTCCGACGGTTATGAGTTCGAGAAAGCGATAGAGGACCTCGAATACGAGATGGACCTCGCGGCGAGGAACCTGCAATTCGAGAAAGCGACCGTCATCCGCGACCAGATCGCCTCGCTAAAGAAAAAATTACAGGTAAAACCTTAAATGGACGATAAGATCTTAAATATATTCCGCACATCAAACGGCGAATTTATATCAGGGGAAGAAATAAGCGAGAAACTGAAGATCTCGCGCGCCGCGGTATGGAAGCACATCGAGCAGCTGCGTAAAGAGGGCTATGAGATAACCGGCGAGCCGCACGTAGGCTATCGCCTGACGGCGACACCCGACAAATTGACAGCCGAAGAGATCTCTTATCGCCTCGGCACAAAAATCATCGGGAAACAGATCCATTCCTACGAATCTACCGGCTCCACTAATGACATCGCCCAAAAGCTGGCAGAGTCGGGTTCGCCTGAGGGCACAGCGGTATTCAGTGAAGGGCAGTCGAAAGGCCGCGGAAGGTTAGGCAGAGAGTGGTCATCACCTAAAGGCAAGGGAATATATCTCTCGTTTATCCTGAGGCCTAAGATCTCGCCCACACATGCCTCCAAGATAACATTAATGTCAGCGATTGCCGTCGCGAGTGCGATAAGAAAAATTACGGACTTGCCCGCCCTTATCAAATGGCCGAATGATATCATGGTGAACGGCCACAAGGTCTGCGGTATATTGACCGAGATGAGCGCCGAGGTGAACACGGTCAAATACGTCGTTATCGGAATTGGTATAAACGTAAACACGGACAAGGAAAATCTTCCGAAAGGCGCCTCATCGCTTAAATCCGAATTGGGCGAGGCGGTCTCGCGCGTTGAACTGACAAGAGAACTTTTACGGGAGATAGAACATCAGTACCATTTATTCAGGGAAAAGGGATTCGAGCAAATCATAACCGAATGGCGCAACCTCTCGTATATGCTCGGCGAGAGGGTAAAGGTGGTGTGTCAGGATAAGAAGATCGAGGGCTATGCCGTTGACCTCGACTTAAACGGGGCGCTCGTAATCCGGCTTGACTCGGGCTTTACCGAAAAAGTCACTGCCGGCGATGTGATAATGGTGAGATGATGCTGCTTACAATAGATATAGGGAATACAAGTATCGCCTTCGGAGTATTCCAAGGGAAAAGATTAAAATCCACTTGGAAAATTTCGACAGAGAGCGTTTTATTAAAAAAGACGATAAGATTGCCAGGGAATATCGATGCCGCGATAATATCAAGTGTTGTGCCGAAGGCGACGCCGGTAGTTAAAAAAATGGTCGCCAAGAAATATAATATCCGCCCGCTTGTATTGGGCGAAAATATCAAAGCGCCGATTAAAAATCTTTATCGCAACCCGAGACAAGTGGGGCAGGATAGATTAGTCGATGCTGTCGCGGTAAAAGAACTCTACAGCTGTCCCGCGATAGTCATTGATTTCGGCACGGCTATAACCTTCGACATCATATCAAAGAAAGGGGATTATCTCGGCGGGATCATCGTGCCCGGCATCGAGACCTCGGTAAGGGCGCTCTCAAAACAGGCGGCACTCCTTCCTATAATAAAGGTATCGGCTCCTAAAGAGTTGGTGGGAAGAGATACCGTAAGCAGCATGAAGAGCGGAATCTTCAACGGCTTCGGCGTGCTGTGCGATGGCCTTGTGGCGAAGCTAAGAACGAAATACGGCCCGATGCGCGTCATCGCAACCGGTGGCCATGCCCGACTCATGTCCAAATTCTCAAGATCGATACCTAAAGTGGACCCGAATCTGACCCTCCAGGGGTTACGGCTAATCTACGAGAAGTCCTTAAAATAAAAATTTTTCTTGACAAAATCCTCAAAAGGCGTATAATATCGCCAAGAATTAGCACTCCCGTACTAGGAGTGCTAAAATCCTCTTAAATAATCTAGTTGTCCTAGGTTAAATTAAGCCAAAAATTGTTAAGGAGGTGCGTAAATGGCGGTTATACCATTAGGAGACAGGATTTTAGTAAAACCCTTGAGTGTTGAGGAGAAGACAAAAGGCGGCATTATCGTTCCTGACACGGCGCAGGAAAAGCCCCAGCAGGCCAAGGTAGTCGCTGTCGGCAAAGGCAAATTGCTTGATGACGGCAAGGTAAAGGAACTGGAAGTGAAAGCCGGTGATACGGTCTTATACGGCAGGTATGGCGGGACAGAGATAAAATACAAGGACGAGGATCTCCTGATATTAAAGGAAAGTGACGTTTTGGCGATATTGAAGGACTAAAAGGAGGAGGTAAAAAGTGGCAAAGCAATTGTTGTTCAGTGAGGAAGCGAGACGTAAGATATTATCAGGCGTCCAGCAGTTGTCCAGGGCGGTAATAGTGACCCTTGGGCCGAAGGGACGCAACGTAGTATTGGACAAAAAATTTGGTTCACCTACGATTACAAAAGACGGGGTTACGGTAGCCAAGGAGATAGAGCTTGCCGACCCGTTTGAGAACATGGGCGCGGAGATGGTCAAGGAAGTCGCCAGCAAGACATCGGACACCGCCGGTGACGGGACGACCACAGCGACACTCCTGGCTGAAGCCATTTACAAGGAGGGCCTGAAGAACGTCACTGCGGGTGCCAACCCCATGGCCTTAAAGCGCGGCATCGACAAAGCTGTAGTGGAAGTCATCGAACAGTTGAAGAAATTATCGAAATCGATCGGCAAGGACAAGAAAGAGATCTCACAGGTCGCGTCGATTGCGGCAAATAACGACACCGAGATAGGCGACTTGATCGCGGAAGCGATGGATAAGGTCGGCAAAGACGGCGTAATAACGGTCGAGGAAGCAAAAGCCATTGAGACGACCCTGAAGGTCGTTGAGGGTATGCAGTTTGACCAGGGATATCTTTCCCCTTATTTCGTGACCGACGCCGAGAAGATGGAGGCGTCCCTCGAAGACCCGTATATCCTGATCCACGAGAAGAAGATATCAGCACTGAAAGACATGTTGCCTCTTCTTGAGAAGATAGCCAAGACCGGAAGACCTTTATTGATAATCGCCGAGGAAGTGGAAGGTGAGGCGCTTGCGACATTGGTCGTCAATAAACTGCGCGGAACTTTTTCCTGCTGCGCGGTGAAAGCACCGGGTTACGGTGACAGAAGAAAAGCAATGATGGAAGATATTGCGGTATTGACCGGTGGACTCGCGGTTACCGAGGATATCGGCAAGAAACTCGAGAATATCACGCTCGAGGACTTAGGCCGCGCCAAGAGAGTGACCGTCGACAAAGAGAACACGACGATCGTCGAAGGAGCAGGAAAGCAATCCGACATTAAAGGAAGAATCGAGCAGCTAAAGAAACAGATGGAGAAGACCGACTCCGATTACGATAAAGAAAAACTGCAGGAAAGGCTCGCGAAGTTGGCGGGCGGTGTAGCGGTAATCAACGTGGGTGCTGCGACCGAGACGGAGATGAAAGAGAAGAAAGCCCGCGTGGAAGATGCCCTGCACGCAACCAGAGCCGCTGTCGAGGAAGGTATAGTTCCGGGTGGCGGTGTCGCGCTGCTCAGGTGTACATCCGCTCTTGAGAAAATGAAATTGAGCGGTGATGAGCAGATCGGCATTGAGATCGTAAGGCGGTCCCTTGAAGAACCGTTAAGGCAGATCGTGGAAAACGCGGGCCTTGAGGGTTCGGTAATCGCCGAGCACGTAAAGAACGAGAAGACAAACGTAGGTTATGATGTCCTTCAGAATGACTACGTCGATATGATAGCGGCCGGTGTAATAGACCCTACCAAGGTCACCAGGACTGCGCTTCAGAATGCCGCGTCGATCGCGGGGTTATTGCTTACCACCGAGGCTTTGATCACCGATATTCCCGAAAAAGATAAGATTCCTCCGATGCCACCGCACGGCGGATACGGCGGCGAGGGAATGTATTAATAAGGAGGAAGTTTAATGAACTTAAGACCAATTGGCGATAAAGTAATAGTCGAGATATTAAAGGCCGAGGACAAAACAAAAGGCGGGATAATCCTGCCTGACACGGCCAAGGAGAAGCCGCAGGAAGCGAAAGTTATCGCGGTCGGCTCGGGCAAGACTCTCGCAAACGGAAAAGTAGTCGCTCCCGAGGTAAAAGCAGGCGACATCATCATCTTCGGGAAATATTCCGGAAGCGAAGTCAAGGTCAATGACAAGGAATACCTCATAATCGAGGCCGATGACATCCTGGCGATAGTCAAGTAATCGGCGTTTTTTAAAAAGCCCCCTGATATAAGGTCAGGGGGCTTTTTTATTGACTTTCCGGAGCCGTTTTTGTATCATATATGTCTATCATTTATAAAGTTAAGGAGGTCACGGTTCATGGGTCAATATATAGGAATCGGAAGGAAAGCCCGCCGCTGCTACGGATTCGATGAGATAGCCCTTGCCCCCGGAAAAGTCACGATCAACCCCACCGAAGTGGATACGACATGGAAAATAGACGGTAAGAAATTTAAGGTGCCCATTCTTGCCGCGGCGATGGACGGTGTCGTCGATGTAAAATTCGCTATCGCGATGGGTAAACTCGGCGGAATCGCAGTCTTAAACCTTGAAGGCGTCCAGACAAGATACGAAGATCCGGATGAAGTCCTCGACCAGTTGGTCAAGGCCGACCCCGACAGAGCAACCGAAATAATTCAATCCATTTATACCAAACCTATTCAGGAAAAATTAATCGAAAAAAGGATCCGCCAGATAAAACAGGGCGGCGCATCGGCAGTCGTAAGCGCCATCCCGCAGCGCGCGGAGAAATTCGGAAAGATCGCCCAGAGCGCGGGCGCCGACATCTTTGTCGTCCAGTCAACGGTAAGCACGGTAAAGCATATCTCAAAAGAATATAAGGCCCTCGATATAAAGAAATTCTGCAAGTCCATGAAGATCCCGGTCATCGTCGGAAACTGTGTGAGTTATGAAGTAGCGCTTGAGCTTATGGGAACGGGGGCCTCCGCGCTATTAGTCGGAATCGGCCCGGGCGCGGCTTGCACGACAAGAGGAGTTTTAGGCATCGGCGTCCCGCAGGTCACCGCGACAATAGATTGCGCGGCCGCGCGTGACACCTATTACAAAAAGACGAAAAGATACATCCCTATAATCACTGACGGAGGTATGAGGATAGGCGGAGATATCTGCAAGGCGTTCGCCTGCGGTTCGGACGCCGTAATGGTCGGTTCGGCCTTCGCCAGAGCGATAGAGGCGCCCGGCAGAGGATATCACTGGGGTATGGCCACTCCGCACGCGAACCTTCCGAGAGGGACACGTATACATGTCGGCACAACGGGCACACTCGAAGAGATCTTATTCGGGCCGGCCCGGTTCGACGACGGCTCACAGAACCTTATGGGTGCCTTGGAGACTTCGATGGGCTCGGTAGGCGCCGGAAATATAAAAGAATTCCAGAAGACAGAGATAATAGTAGCTCCTTCCATCCAGACAGAAGGAAAGATATTCCAACGAGTCCAAAGGGTTGGAATGGGGAAGTGATCAATGCCTCAGCAAGAAGTTATGTTGGTCTTGGACTTCGGCTCTCAGTATAACCAGCTGATAGCTCGCAGGATAAGAGAGAACAAGGTATTTTCAAGGATCGTCCCGCATAATATAACCGCGCGAGAGATAAGACGGATAAACCCCAAAGGCCTCATACTCTCCGGAGGGCCTGCCTCGATATACGGCTCGAATGTGCCGAGGCCGCGAAAAGAAATATTTGAACTCGGCATCCCGATATTGGGTATCTGTTATGGGATGCAGGCGATGGCGCATATGCTCGGAGGGAAGGTCACTAGGGCAAGGCACCGTGAATATGGCCGCGCTGAACTGACGATAGACGACTTTAGGGGCCTCTTCTCCGGATTAGATAAAAAGATAATATGCTGGATGAGCCACGGCGATTTCGTCTCGAAACTGCCCCCCGGTTTTAAGAAGATCGGCCATACCTCGAATACTAAGTACGCCGTCATAGCCGATAAAGAGAGGAAGTTCTACGGAGTACAATTCCATCCCGAGGTCGCCCACACGCCGAAAGGAAACAGGATAATAGCCAATTTTTTATTTAAAGTCTGCGGATGCAGGGGCACGTGGTCGGCAAAATCCTTCATCAATGAATCCGTTGCCGGCATAAAAAGTACGGTCGGTAAAGAAAAAGTGGTATGCGGCCTCTCCGGAGGGGTGGATTCGTCGGTCGCCGCCGTATTGATAAACAAGGCGATCGACAGACAGTTGACCTGCATATTCATCAATAACGGTTTACTGAGGAAAGGGGAAGCCGAACGCGTAAAGAAGACATTCCGGAAGCATTTTCATATAAACCTGCGTTATGTCAACGCCGAAAAAAGATTCCTAAAAACGCTCAAAGGAGTGACCGACCCCGAAAAGAAACGCAAGGTAATCGGGTATGAATTTATCCGCACATTCGAAGAGGAAGCGCGCAAGATGGGCAGGATAGGCTATCTGGCGCAGGGGACATTATACCCGGATGTGATAGAATCAAAATCCGCTTTTGGGGGGCCGTCGGCGACCATAAAAACTCACCACAACGTAGGCGGCTTGCCGTTAAACATGAAATTTAAACTTGTTGAGCCGCTGCGCGAATTATTCAAAGATGAAGTGCGGCAGGTCGGCAAGGAATTGGGGCTCTCGGAAGAGATAACATTACGTCAGCCGTTTCCGGGGCCCGGATTAGCGATAAGGATAATCGGCGATATCACTAAAGCGCGCCTCGACCTCTTAAGGGAAGTCGACGCGATAGTATTAAACGAGATCAAGAAAGCCGGATTTTACAGAAAGGTCTGGCAGTCTTTCGCGGTCCTCCTGCCCATAAAGACCGTCGGTGTCATGGGGGACGAGAGGACGTATGAGAACGTGATAGCCCTGCGCGCGGTAAACAGCGTCGACGGCATGACCGCGGATTGGGCAAAGCTCCCCTACGAACTATTAGGTAAGATCTCCAACAGGATAATCAACGAAGTAAGGGGAGTCAACCGCGTGGTATACGATATCAGTTCCAAGCCTCCCTCAACGATAGAATGGGAATAGGGTTTTACGATGAATCATTCGCACTTCGTCCATACGCACGTACATACACAGTTCAGCCTTCTTGACGGTGCCTGCAAGATACCGGACCTCATCGGCCTGGCCCGTGAATACAAGATGCCCGCAGTCGCCATCACCGACCACGGTAATATGTTTGGCGCCATAGAATTTTATACGGAGGCGATGAAGAACGGCGTCAAGCCGATCATAGGCTGCGAGATATACGTCGCCCCCGGTTCCCGGTTTGATAAATCATCTCAGGGGATACAGGAGGCCTCTTACCATCTGATACTCCTGGCAAAAGACGAGACGGGATATAGGAACCTGATGAAACTTGTCTCCTTGGGTTATCTCGAAGGGTTCTATTACAGGCCCCGCGTGGATAAAGAACTCCTCTCTCAATACTCCGAGGGGTTGATCGCGCAATCGGCCTGCCTGCATGGAGAGATACCGCGTCTTCTCGTAAAAAACCAATATAACGAAGCGAAGGCCGTCGCTTCGCAATACAAGGATATATTCGGAACCGGGAATTTCTACCTCGAACTGCAGAAGAATCTGATCCCGGAGCAGGATACGGCAAACGCAGGTCTCATAAGACTCTCAAAAGAGATTGACCTGCCTCTTGTCGCGACAGCGGACGTCCATTATATCGCGAAGAAAGACGCCCGCGCCCATGAAGCGCTTCTCTGTATACAGACCCAGACTACCTTAGACGATCCCAACCATATGAAGTTTCAGACCGACGAGTTCTACTTCAAGTCGCCGGATGAGATGAAAGAATTCTTCGCCGAAGCGCCTCAGGCGATAAACTCTACCGTGGAGATCGCCGAGAAATGCAATCTCGAGCTGGAATTCAATAAGACACATCTTCCGCATTTCACGCCGCCGGAAGGAAAGACCCGCGAACAATACCTAAAGGAACTGGTCGAGAACGGCCTGAAGAAACGCTATGAAGTAACGGATAAAGAGATCCACGACAGAGTGGAACATGAATTAAAGATCATTAAAGAGGCGGGGTTCACGAGCTATTTCCTGATCGCCTGGGATTTCATTAGTTACGCCAAATCCGCGGGCATTCCGGTCGGGCCGGGAAGGGGTTCGGCGGCGGGGAGTGTCGTAAGTTACGCCCTCGGCATAACAGACCTGGACCCGTTGAAATACGACCTCATCTTCGAGAGGTTCTTAAATCCGGACAGGGTAAGCCTTCCCGATATAGATATAGATTTTTGCTACGAGCGAAGGAGCGAGGTCATTAATTACGTCATCGAAAAATATTCCAAAGATAATGTAGCCCAGGTAATAACGTTTGGGACTATGCAGGCGCGCGCCGTAATAAGGGATGTGGGGCGGGTCATGGGAATTAGCTACGGTGAGGTCGACAGGATCGCGAAACTCGTCCCGCAGGAACCGGAGATGACGCTCGATAAGGCCTTAAAATATGAGCCCGAACTGCGAAACCTCTATAAAGTAGACCCGAAGATAAAGCAACTCATCGAGACCTCACTGGCGCTTGAAGGCCTGACACGCCACGCGTCGACTCACGCGGCAGGTGTAGTCATATCCGATGAGCCGCTTACCAATTATATACCGCTCTTCAAATCAAGCGAAGACCAGATCTCAACCGGGTATGAGATGAAGTCCCTCGAGAAGATAGGCCTGCTTAAAATGGATTTCCTCGGTTTACGCACCCTCACGGTCATAGATGAGACCATAAAGATAATAAAACGGATCAAGGCAGTAGGGATCGATATAGAGAAGATCCGGATGGATGATCCCAAGACATTCGCGTCATTATCCAACGCCGAATCGTTTGGGATCTTCCAGTTAGAAAGTTCGGGGATGCGCGAACTCTTAAAGAAACTCCACCCAAATAAATTCGAGGACATCATCGCTATCTTGGCGCTTTACCGACCCGGCCCGATAGGAAGCGGCATGGTCGAAGACTTCATAAAAAGAAAACACGGCCTCGTGCCGATAAAATACGACCATAAAACGCTCGAAACAATCCTTAAAGAGACTTACGGTATCATCGTCTATCAGGAACAGGTGATGAGGATAGCCTCGGAGCTGGCGGGATTCACGATGTCTCAGGCCGACAGCCTTCGCCGCGCGATGGGCAAGAAGATCCCGGAAGATATGGAACAGGCCAGGTCCAGTTTTATCGAAGGCGCGGCGAAGAAAGACATAGATAAGAGGACGGCAGAGAAGATATTCAACCTTATAGAATATTTCGCGGGCTATGGTTTTAATAAGTCCCATTCGACGGCTTACGCCCTCATCTCATACAGGACCGCGTATCTGAAGGCAAACTATCCCGTTGAGTTCATGACGGCCCTTCTTACCTCGGAGCGGGACAATATTGAGAAGGTGGCGTTCTATATCGATGAGGCCGAGAGGATGGGAATTAAGATCCTGCCGCCTAACGTAAACGAAAGTTTCGCGAAATTCACGGTGGTGGAGGACGCGATAAGGTTCGGGTTAAGCGCGGTAAAGAATGTGGGGCAGGGTGCGATTGACTCGATAGTGACCGCAAGAAACAGAGTCGGAAAATTCAAGACGCTCTATGACTTTTGCGAGCATGTCGATCTGCGCCTTGTCAACAGAAAAGTGCTCGAGAGCCTCATAAAATGCGGGGCGATGGATGGTTTTGGCTTGCACAGGTCGCAATTGACGGCGATACTCGACGGCTGTCTTGAGGCGGGTTCCGTCTCGCATAAAGAACGGCAAAGCGGACAGTTGTCTTTCTTCGGCGAATTCGACAGCCACGCGAAAGTCCACACAAGAAGGCACGAGGTCCCAAAGATACTAGAATGGCCGGAGAGCCAGCTCTTGGCATATGAGAAAGAGATGCTGGGTTTTTATATAACAGGGCATCCTCTGGCGAAATATGAGAAACTGCTGAGGGCCTACGCCACTTGTTCGATAAAAGACCTCGGCAAGAGAAGGGCGGAAGAAGAGGTCGCACTCGGCGGGATAATATCCAAGGTCAAGTTCACCATCACAAAAGCCAAGAATGAGAAGATGGCCATCATAAATCTGGAAGACCTAAGCGGGAAGGCCGAAGTCCTGGTCTTTCCCAAGACCTTCGCGACTACCGAGAAATTCATCAGGAAAGACGCCATAATCTGCGTCAAGGGCAGGGTAAACCTAAGAGAAGAACGCCCTAAACTGATCGCCAATGACGTAATACCTTTTGAGGAACTGCAGAAGAAATACATTCAGGCAATAATAATAAATCTCTCGACCACAGGAATAGACGAGAAGGCGCTTACGGTCCTAAAGTCGATCTTGGAGTCACATCCGGGTACGGCGCCCGTCTATCTGAACTTTAAGATGGCTGACGGGAAAAGAGTAGAAGTATCTGTGGAAGAAAGACTTAAGGTGGAACCATCCGATAGTCTGACCACTGAGATAGAGAAACTGTTGGGCGAAGGAGCGGTCTCGTTTAAGACTTGACAAATCTCCTTAAAAATGATAATTTACTAAATACAATAGCTATAATAAGTTACGAGATAAGGAGGCAGCCGATGACTAAAAAAGAGATAGTACTGCAGATCGCTAATGAGACGGGTCTCAAACAAGTCGACGTAAAGCTGGTGACCCAACGTGTCCTTGATATGATAATCGAGGCGTTGGCCGGCGGCGAGACCGTCGAACTTAGGAATTTCGGCATATTTAAGGTAAAGTCCCGGCGCGGAAGAATGGGCAGAAATCCCCGCACCGGCGTAACTGTTCCTGTCCCGCCTAAAAAAGTAGCTGTCTTTAAGCCGGGACTGATCATGAAACAAAAAGTTAAATAATACCTGCCGCTATTTTCCCTTATGAAAGAAATTAAAACGCAAATACAAGCTTTGCGGGGGACGAAAGATCTCCTGCCTGAAGAAGCAAGATTATGGACGGCTCTCGAAGAGAAGGCCAGAAAGGGCTTCGCCTGTTTCGGCTTCAGCGAGATGAGGACGCCCATCATAGAAGAATCGTCGCTCTTTGTCCGCTCTATAGGACAGGGGACGGACATAGTCGAGAAACAGATGTATACTTTCCTCGACAGAGGAGAGCGTTCCATCAGTCTAAGGCCCGAAGCGACGGCATCGGTGGTGAGGGCTTACCTTGAGCATGGGATGGATAAAAATACGGGTCTGGCTAAGTTATTTTATATCGGCCCGATGTTCCGCGCGGAACGTCCTCAAGCAGGCCGGGCCAGACAATTCCACCAGATAGGGGTTGAAGCGATAGGTTCTTATAATCCGAATCTGGACGCGGAAGTAATAGCCCTCTTGGTCGCGATATTGGACTCATTTAATGTCGTAGGTTATAAGATAAAGTTAAACTCGTTAGGCTGTACCAAGGATAAAAATAATCTCTCTGCCGGACTTCGCGAATCGCTCGAAGGAAAAATAAATGATTTCTGCGACGATTGCAAGGTCCGCTATGATAAGAATGTCCTAAGGGTACTTGATTGTAAAGAAGAAAGGTGCAAGAACGCGATCCGGAAGATCTTTCAGGGGACAGAGGCTTATTTGTGTCCGGAATGCAAGACACATTTCGATTCGGTAAGGAGTGCCTTGGACATCTTAAGGATAGATTATCAGATAGAGCCTCATCTGGTAAGGGGTCTGGACTATTACACAAAGACGACCTTTGAAGTTACCCATCATAAGCTCGGGGCGCAGGACGCCATTGCTGCAGGCGGCCGATATGATAATCTCGTATCCGACTTAGGTGGCCCGGAGAAGGGTGCGTGCGGTTTCGCGATAGGGATGGAAAGAGCCGCGATGGCTATACATGATATCCCAACAGGTAAAGAAGGGATAGATATATTCATCGCTACGATCGGTGATGAGGCGTATAGACTTGGATTTAGACTGGTAATGGAACTGCGTAAGGCCGGGATATCCGCCGATATAGATTACGAGGGCCGGTCCCTTAAAGCGCAGATGAGAGCGGCCGACAAGATCGGAGCGAGGCTCGCCGCTCTAATCGGAGGGGATGAGATAAAAAATCATTCTATAACCGTAAGGAATATGCATACAAAAGAACAATCGAGTATACCTGAACGCAGTTTTGTATCCGAGATCGAAAGGATGCTGACGAAATAGATGAAACGAACTCACACCTGCGGTGAACTGACAGGAAAAGACACGGGAAAAGATGTAATACTCGCCGGCTGGGTCCACAGGAGACGCGACCACGGCGGGCTTATCTTTATAGACTTACGGGACAGGGAAGGCATAACTCAGGTCGTATTTAACCCGGAAAAATCAAAAGAGCTGCATCATACGGCACAGGACTTAAGGAATGAGTATGTCGTAGCAGTCGAGGGGCAGGTAAGAAACCGCCCCAAAGGAACGGAAAATCCTAAGATAAAGACCGGAGAGATAGAGGTCGAGGCGACTTCGGTAACTGTCCTAAACGCCGCGCAGACGCCGCCGTTCGAGATAGAAGACGACAGCCAGATATCGGAAGAATTGCGTTTTACTTATAGGTTTCTGGATCTGAGACGCAAACCCGCGAGAGACAAATTGATCATCAGGCATAAAGTCTGCCAGATCACGCGTAATTTTCTCGATAAAGAAGGTTTTATCGAGGTCGAGACGCCGATATTGACCAAATCGACCCCTGAGGGCGCGAGGGATTATCTAGTCCCGAGCAGGGTCAATCCCGGAAAATTCTTCGCCCTTCCGCAGTCTCCGCAATTATTCAAGCAGATATTGATGGTCGCGGGAATGGACAAATATTTCCAGATAGCGAAATGTTTCAGGGACGAGGATCTAAGGGCGGACAGGCAGCCGGAATTCACACAGATTGATATCGAGATGTCCTTTATCGACGTGGACGATATACTCGACCTTACCGAACGCCTGATGAAGGAGATATTTAAGGAAGCGATCGGCCTTGACCTGAAGACGCCTTTCCCGAGGTTGAAATACCACGAGGCCGTAGATAGGTTCGGAACAGACAAACCCGATACCAGATTCGGCATGGAGCTTGTGGACTTAACCGATATCCTGAAAGGCGGTCAATTTCAGACCTTCGAGAAGGTAATAGGGGCCGGTGGGATAGTAAAGGCGCTGAATTTTAAAGGAAAAGCGGATATCTCAAGAAGCGAGATAGACGTATTAACGGAACTGGCTATCAAACTAGGCGCAAAGGGACTTGCGTGGTTTAAGGCCGGCGACGTAACCGACGGTCACGTCGAGTCCCCTATCGCGAAATTCTTTGACGAAGGACGGATAAAGGCGCTACTTAAAAAGACGGAGGCATCGAAGGGTGACCTGATACTTATGGTCGCGGATAAGAAAAATACCGTAAACGAAGTGCTCGCCCAGTTAAGGCTTGCGATAGCGGAAAAATATGGCCTGATATCCAAGAACAGTTTTAACTTCCTCTGGGTCGTCGAATTTCCGTGGTTTAAGTATAACGAGGAAGAGAAGCGATGGGAGGCGGAACATCATCCCTTTACGGCGCCTTACGAGGAGGATCTCCAATTTATCGAGAGCGATCCGCAAAGGGTAAGGGCCAAAGCGTATGACCTTGTCTTAAACGGTGTCGAGATCAGTTCCGGGTCGATAAGGATCCATGACAGGCAGACGCAATCACGGATATTCAAGGCAATAGGATTAAGCGATGAGGAAACGAAAGCTAGATTCGGATTCTTGCTTGAGGCCTTCTCTTATGGAGCGCCGCCGCACGGCGGAATCGCCCCCGGCCTTGACAGGTTAATAGCGATGATGACCGGTTCGGCGAGCATACGAGATGTCATCGCTTTCCCGAAGACGCAAAAAGCGGCCTGCTTTATGACCGGCGCGCCTTCGGATGTATCGGAGAAGCAATTAAAAGAACTCGGATTGACCTTGAAAAAATAAAAGAAAGGAGCGGCGGGATGAAAAGGTTATTTGTATTTTTGGCAGTTGCGACTTTTGTTGCAGCCCTCGCGGGTTGTTCGGTAAATACGAAATTAATAGAAAGAGAAAGGGTTGACCAAGGGGTCAGCGGCAACAGAGGATATCTACAGGGGACACCGCCGCCGTACGTCTCGGGCGGAGGAGAGAGGAAAACGACCAGGAAATATTATGAAGTACAGGTCGAGTTTCCGTCTGTAACAGAGGAAAGCCGTGTGCCGAAGAAAGCCACGCAGGAAAAACCTGCTCCATCATCCGGCGTAAACTACGGCACGTCGGTCACGGAAGAGGATACTGGAGTAACGACCGTCGAGATAGAAGAGAAAGAGGAGTTTACGAATTATACCGTCCAAAAAAGCGATACACTCCAGAAGATATCGATGAAATTTTTCGGCACGACGAAAAAATGGAAGAGGATCTTTGACGCTAACAAGGATGTCCTAAGAACGCCGGATAGGGTCCGGCCGGGAATAGTCCTTAAGATACCGAAACTGGAGAGCATAAAGGTAAGGGAAAGCGAATACATAAAGTAACGGCCATATGGAAAAGGTCTTTAAATTATTAAGCGACGAGGAAGCCCGTATACTCTTCGGCCGCCATGATGAGAACTTAAAACTGATCGAGAGGGAGTTCGGCGTAAAGATAATCGCGCGCGGAGAGAACCTTACGATAAGCGGCGCCGAAAAGGACGTGGCAAACACCTCGCGCCTATTTGAACAGGTCCTTGATATAATAAGGATAGGCCGCCCCATAAGGCAGCACGAGATCCTTTACGCCATAAAGGCGATACATCAACAGGTTGAACTCGACCTACACTCCATCTATCTCGACAAGATAGAGATCTTATCGAAGAAACAATTTGTGACGCCTAAGACAAGCGGCCAGAAGGCCTACGTCGACGCGATAAGGCAGTTTGATATCGTCTTCGGGATCGGTCCGGCGGGGACAGGCAAGACATACCTCGCGATGGCAATGGCTATAAACGCCCTGAAATTAGGGCATGTAAGCCGGATCGTATTGACGCGACCCGCGGTCGAAGCGGGTGAGAGTTTAGGTTTTCTGCCGGGTGATCTCGAGGAGAAGATATCGCCGTATTTAAGGCCGCTCTATGACGCGCTTTATGAGATGATGGATATGGATAAAGTCGAGAGGTTCCTGGGAAGAGGCGTTATCGAGGTCGCTCCTCTGGCGTACATGCGCGGCAGGACACTTAACGACGCTTTCATAATACTGGATGAGGCGCAAAACGCGACTGCCGAACAGATGAAGATGTTCCTGACGAGGCTCGGTTTCGACTCAAAGACTGTGATAACCGGAGACGTGACGCAGAGCGACCTGCCCAGAGGAAAAGCCGTCGGCCTTTTACAGGCCGAAGAGGTCCTGAAGGATATCGAAGGGATCAAGTTTATACACTTCTCTGGCGATGATGTCGTGCGACACGAACTTGTTCAGGATATAATAAAGGCGTATGACAAATACAACGGGAAATAAAGATGCGATATAAAGACATCCTTAAAAAACCTAAACCTATGCCATCGAGCGTGGCGATAAAACTCTTTATCGCCATAATGACGTGCGCGGCGCTAATCTTTATAATATACGTCGGCAGAATACCGTATGGGAGCCTGCCCCAGATAGGAAAGGTATCCGAAAGGGACATATACGCGCCGTTTGACTTCTCTTACGATGCCGGCATCGATGTCGAAAAAACGGAAAAGATGAAGGAAACCGCGGCGCTCGGCGTAAAGGATGTTTACGACATAGATGCCGATGTATACGAGAAGGCCGCGCAAAGCGTAAAAAACTTTTTTGCCTCATCGCAATCGCCCGAATCGGAGAAGGATGAAACGGCTCTCCTGAATAAATTAGCGGCTATATTCTCGCAGGGGATAATCTCGCCGCAAGAGAAAGAGAACCTTACAAAACAAGGTAAAGAGACGATAACGATAAGGAATTTAAGTTCTAAAACTGAATTTAACACCGCGGTCAAAGACTTAAAAACCCCCGAGGAATCAAAGCCGCAATTGGCATCGGCAGTAGCGGTCAAGGCATTAGCGCCAAACCTGAAATCCAATATCGTGGAGACCTCTGCCCGCCGCGAGAAAGCGATAGCCGCTACCGAACCCCAAAAGAAACTTATAGACGTCAAAAAGGATGAGATCATAATCCAAAAGGGGGAGAGGTTCACGCATTTTCATGTGGCGAAACTGGAAACGATCCGTTCGATGTCGCTGGAAGGAGAACGGTTCGCGCTGTCCGTCTTCGGGATCTCTTTAATCGTGGTGGTCCTGATAGTGGTCTTGTCCATATACTTCGTGTATTATGAACCCAAAATATATTTGAATAACAGGCATCTTATACTCCTATCTTTTATCATATTGACCGTGGCCGCGATAGGTAAAGGTATATCTTTGTCCGAGGGGCCGGCTTATTTTGTACCCGTCGCGATAGGCCCTATGCTGATCGCCTTGCTGTTGGGGGCGCGGCCCGCTATAGTCATAGCCGTAGTCTCCAGCTTCCTGGCCGGCCTTATCGCAGGCGAGAAATTTGACTCCACCCTGATATTCCTCGCGGGCAGCATCATCGGCGTATACGCCGTCAGAGGAGTAAGAAGAAGGTCGCAGCTATTCAAGGCGGGTATCTTCGTCGGAGTTACCAATGTCTTCTGCGTTATCGGTCTGGGGATATTGAATAATATCGAGGCATCCCTTATCTTTAAGGATTCCCTGTGGTTTCTCGTAAACGGTTTTGCTGTGGGCGCCATAGTTACGGGCACCCTCCACATATTCGAATCCATCTCGCAGATAACGACGAACATCACGCTCCTTGAGTTGGCGGACCCGAATAATCCGTTACTGAAAGAATTGATATTAAAGGCGCCGGGCACTTATCACCATAGCCTCATAGTCGGAAATCTGGCCGAAGCCGCCTGCGATACCATAGGCGCGAACGGCCTTTTGGCTAGAGTCGGGGCATACTATCATGATATAGGTAAAGTCGAGAAATCGGAATATTTCGCGGAAAACCAGCCGATAACAGAAAGTCAGCATGACAAACTTGAGCCCACGATGTCAAGCCTAATAATCATAAATCACGTAAAGGAGGGGCTCGAGAAAGCCAAGAAGGCGCATCTCAACAGGGCATTACTTGATTTCATCGAGCAGCATCACGGTACCGGCCTTATATATTATTTTTATCAGCGCGCCCTTGAGTCAGTCGAGGACCTTGCTAAACTGGAAGAAGAGGGTTTCCGTTATCCCGGGCCGAAACCCCAGACCAAAGAGACGGCCATCGTCCATCTGGCGGATTCGGTCGAGGCGGCCTCGCGCACACTCGCTAATCCGACACCGGCGAATCTCGAGGAACTGGTGCGCAGGATAATAAACAACAAGTTCATAGACGGCCAGTTGGACGAATGCGAACTGACATTAAAGGACCTGAATATGATAGCGCTGACTTTCACAAAGGTCTTAACCGGCGTATACCACACAAGAATCCAGTATCCGAACGGAAATCAGAAGAATGGCCATTAATGGCGGCCGCGTATCCGTAATAAGCGAAAAAATAAGATTACCACTATCAAAAGCAAAGATAGAGCGGCTGGCGGAGAAGATATTATCCATACTGAAAGAGAAGAACGCCAAGGTCTGTATATTTTTCGTGAATGACGCGAAGATGCGGAAGATGAATCTTAAGTACCGGGGGATAGACAGGCCGACGGATTGCCTGGCGTTTCCTATGCGTGAGGGTGCCGGAAATAAGATCCACCGCGAGATACTCGGCGATATCGTGATATCGGTGGAGACGGCGAGAAAGAACTCAGGATATTTCGATTCTACCGTAAAAAAAGAAATATCTTTATACATAATACACGGCATACTCCACTTATTGGGTCTTAAGGATACGACCGCTTCCGCAAGGAAGAAGATGAGGAGAATGGAGGCAGGACTTCTTAAACGACTATGAGAAAACGCGGCCTTACAGAGTCTTTTAATTATGCCATAGAGGGGTTGAAGCATACGCTAAAGACACAGCGGAATATGCGCATCCATCTTGCTGTCGGTATAATAGTCATCGCCCTCGGTATGATCTTGGGCCTCGACAGAGTCGATTTCATACTTCTCTTAAGCGCGGTGACTCTCGTTTTGGTGGCTGAGATGTTTAACACTTCTATAGAACTCGCAGTGGATATATTCACCAAGGAATTTCACCACATGGCGAAGATGGCAAAGGATATAGCGGCGGGATGTGTCTTTATAACGGCGGTCTATGCTGTCATCGTAGGATATCTCATATTCTTTAAGACCGTAAAGGTCATCAACATATCCGACGTCTTTCTAAAAATACGGCAGTCTCCATGGCATATTACCGCGGTCGCTTTAACGTTAATCATCGGCATCGTGATAGCGCTTAAAACTTTGTTCCATAAAGGGACGCCTTTAAGAGGAGGAATGCCAAGCGGGCATTCGGCGGTCGGATTTTCTATCTTTACGGTGACGGCTTTTCTGTCCGATGACATCATGGTCATCAGTCTGGTATTTATAATGGCCACGTTATTGGCCGCCTCACGGATAAGAAAAGGGCTCCACACCATCTGGGACGTCGTGGCGGGCTCCGCAATCGGGATACTAGTGACAATTTTAATGTTCCAGTTATTATATAGAGGTTAAGAGATATGTTTAAGCGTTTAAGGAAAAACTTTTTTACGGGTTTGATAGTCCTCCTGCCGGCAGTAGTAACGATCCTGCTTATAAGATTCGTGGTGATCAAGACGAATCTTCTGTTGCTGGAGCCGATAGCGGGTAGACTAAAACCATACCTATTAGGCAATGTTATGCTTGAGTATCTTATGAGGGGCACGCTTTTTATACTAATAGTCCTCATAATAGTACTCATAGGTTACGGCACAAGAGTTTTACTATTAAGGACGTTCTTTTCATATCTTGAAAAGCTCTTCTTTAAGGTGCCTATGATAGGTAAGATATACAGCGCCGTGAGAGAGATGAGCAAGGCTTTCCTGGGCCATTCAAAATGGATATTCAAACGCGTAGTGCTTGTCCAGTATCCCCGTAAAGGTATCTACTCAATCGGATTTGTTACCTCTGAAGCCAAGGAAGAGGTTCAGGATAAAACCGTGGAGAAATTGGTCAGCGTGCTTATACCCACGACACCTACTCCTCTTTCAGGATTCCTGATACTGGTCCCCGAGGAGGAACTTATCAATCTGGATATGACGATCGAGGAAGGGCTGAAACTGGTGATATCGGGAGGGATAGTTCCTTTACCTGATAGGATCAGCGTAAAGAAAAATGAGCATACGTGATCTGCCTCTTAAAATAAATGGCAATCCAGACTACTGAGGCCTTTGTATTAAATCGTAAGGACCTTAGAGAGACGAGCATCCTAGCAACTTTTTACTCGAATGACTTCGGTAAGATAAAGGGGATCTTAAAAGGCATACGCGCGGAAAGGTCAAAATACGGCAGCCTCGCGGAATTATTCAGCCTGAACAAGATCGTGTTCTATGAAAAGACAAAGAGCGAGTTCAACAATATAACCCAATGCGACCTGACGGACGGGTTCTTCGGGATCCGCAAGAATTTAAGCGCGCTCGCGCACGCGACATATCTCATCGAGCTGGTCGACGCGATGACCGAGTCGAACGAAAAGAATACCGAAATCTATGAATTGCTCTACAGGTCGTTTAAATTGCTCTCTGCGGGGGAAGACGCGAATAAGATAACACGGATATTCGAGGTGCGGCTTCTTTCGTCTCTTGGATTCGCGCCGTCGGAAGACCCCCGCACGCAGATGGTAAGGAGGGGAACGGTACAGACCCTGAATCATTTGCAGAATGCCAAGTTGGACGCGTTATTAAAATTCAAGATATCGAGATCGATAGAAGAGGAACTCGGCCTATTGGTAGATAAACTATTGGAATCACATTTGGAGAGGCCGGTCAAATCGAAAAAATTCCTGAGGGAAATCCAAAAGCTGAAAAGACGATTTGCTTGATATTTTATTCAATCTATGCTAAATATAACAGGTTATGCCTATGAGTGAAAACTTGATGGACAAAGTTGTTTCATTGTGCAAGCGCCGGGGTTTTATCTTCCATTCATCCGAGATTTACGGCGGCTTAAGCAACACCTGGGATTACGGCCCTTATGGCGTGGAGCTAAAAAACAATCTTAAGCGTTCTTGGTGGAAGTCCGTGGTCTATGAACGGGATGACGTATTCGGGATGGACGCGGCAATCCTCATGCACCCTAAGGTATGGGAGGCCTCCGGCCACGTAGAGAACTTTTTTGATTTAAAGAGCGATTGTAAATCCTGTAAAAAAAGGTTTAAGGTTGCGGATATAAAAGAGAGGAAAAAATGCCCTGAATGCGGCGGCGAACTGACCGAGGCGCGGCCGTTTAACCTGATGTTTAAAACGCATCAGGGCGCGGTGGAAGATGCGGCGAGTTCAATTTATCTTCGGCCCGAGACCGCGCAGGGGATGTTTGTAAATTTCCTGAATATCCTGGACTCAAAGCATCCCAAACTACCTTTTGGCCTGGCGCAGATCGGCAAAGCCTTCCGCAACGAGATCACGCCCGGCAACTTTACTTTTCGCACGCGTGAGTTCGAACAGATGGAGATAGAGTATTTTGTCCGCCCCGAAGAAGCGGATGAAAAATTAGAGGAGTGGATTGAAGCGCGTTTTAACTGGTACCTTAACTTAGGCATCAGAAAAGATAATTTACGCCAGCATCCGCACGGAAAGGATGAACTGGCACATTACGCCAAGGCCTGCACCGATATAGAATATAATTTCCCTTTTGGTTGGAGCGAATTAGAGGGGATAGCCAACCGCACGGATTTTGATTTAAGGCAGCATAGCCAGGCAAGCGGCAAAGACCTGCAATATTTTGACAATGTGGCAAAAGAGAGGTTTTACCCTTATATTATTGAGCCTTCCGGCGGGGTAGACAGGAGCGTCCTGGCATTACTGGTGGATGCTTATAATGAAGAGAAGGTCAAGGATGACCTGCGAGTAGTCTTAAAACTGCATAAAGATTTAGCACCGGTAAAGGTGGCGGTGCTGCCGCTTTTAAGGAATCGCCCGGAAATAGTCGAGTTGGCAAAAAAGATCGCCCGGAATTTAAAGAAGAGCGTGGTTACGGTATATGATGACACCGGCGCCATCGGCAAGCTTTACCGCCGGCAGGACGAAGTCGGCACGCTTTATTGCGTAACCGTGGACGTACAATCGCTGGAAGATAAACAGGTAACGGTGCGCCACAGAGATACGATGCAGCAGGAACGGGTTTCCATAGATAATTTAAAAAACTATTTAGAAGAGAAGTTAGCATAGGGCAAATAAAGAAAGAGAGGGTTTTAAAAGCAATGGCAACAAAATACGTCTATTCTTTCGGTGGCGGCAAGGCTGACGGCAACGAAAGCATGAAGAATCTGCTGGGTGGCAAAGGCGCCAACCTGGCGGAGATGGCGGGTCATAAGGACTTAAGGCTTCCTGTACCGCCCGGATTTACCATCACCACCGAAGTTTGCATATATTATTATCAGAACAAGAAGACATATCCTTCTGTGCTCAAAGGCGAAGTAGGAAAAGCACTGGCGCAGGTCGAGAAATTGATGGGAAGAAAGTTCGGAGACCCGGCTAATCCTTTATTGGTATCTGTCCGTTCCGGAGCGCGAAAGTCCATGCCCGGAATGATGGAGACAGTCCTAAACGTCGGGCTTACCGAGAAGACAATACCCGGCCTTGTCAGGCAAAGCGGCGGCAATACACGTTTTGTGTATGACGCCTACCGGCGCCTGATAATGATGTATTCAGACGTCGTCATGGAAAAGGCAGCGGGTATCGAGCCGGCCGACGATCAGGGAATCCGCAAGCAGTTTGAGAGGCTAATGGACAGGATGAAGAAGGAGAAAGGTTATTCAAATGATACGGACCTGACCGCCGATGACCTGAAAGTCCTCTGTAGCCAGTTTAAGGCGAGGGTAAAGGAAGTATTAAAGAAGGAATTCCCCGATGACCCCATGGAACAGTTGTGGGGCGGAATAGGCGCCGTATTCGCGTCATGGAACGGAAAACGTGCCATAAGTTACCGCCGTATCGAGGGTATCCCTGAAGAGTGGGGTACTGCCGTGAATGTCCAGACGATGGTCTTCGGTAATATGGGCGAGGATTCCGCGACGGGGGTGGCCTTTACACGTAATCCCGGAAACGGCGAAAACGGATTCTACGGCGAATATCTTATAAATGCGCAGGGCGAGGATGTTGTCGCGGGTATCCGCACTCCCTCTCCGATAAACAAATACTCGAAATCCGAGCACAACAAAGATCTCAAAACGCTTGAAGAGGTTATGCCGAAACTTTACAGGGACCTGCTCGATTTCCGCAGTCGCCTTGAAAAACATTATCATGATATGCAGGATATCGAGTTCACGATCGAGAAAGACAGGTTATTTATGCTTCAGTGCCGTTCCGGAAAGAGAAACGGACCGGCCGCGGTCCGCATGGCCATGGACATGTTAAAAGAGAAATTGATAGATA
Source organism: Candidatus Omnitrophota bacterium (assembly GCA_030695925.1). GTDB lineage: Bacteria > Omnitrophota > Gorgyraeia > Pluralincolimonadales > Pluralincolimonadaceae > JAGUXU01. The sequence continues at coordinate 36,370 of JAUYOH010000109.1, read as the reverse complement.
AGGGGACGGCGGTAATGCGAGTCACGCCGTCACAATTGGATGAGTTATTGCATCCGGTCATCGACCCTAAGGCCGAGAAGGCCAGTAAGCCTGTCGCGAAGGGCCTGCCTGCAGGGCCGGGCGGCGCTTGCGGCCAGATAGTATTCTCAGCGGCCGATGCCGTCGAGTGGCATAAACAGGGCAAGAAAGTAATACTCGTCCGCGAAGAGACAAATCCCGAGGATGTCGACGGGATGCGCGCTGCCGAGGCGATCCTGACCGCGCGCGGCGGCATGACTTCACACGCGGCGCTTGTCGCGCGTGGCTGGGGCAAATGCTGCATCGTTGGCTGCGGCGGCCTGCATGTAGATTATAATAAAAAACAGATGCGCTCAGACGGAAAAACCTTCAATGAAGGCGACTGGCTCACCCTAAACGGCACCAAGGGTGTCGTCTATGAAGGCAAACTTCCGATGATAGATGCCTCCGAGGAAAACGATTTGCTCTTCGGTTTCCTTAAGGTCTGCGATTCAATAAAGAAACTGGGCGTAAGGACCAATGCCGAGACTCCCGAGGACGCAAGAAGGGCGCGTCAATTCGGCGCCGAAGGCATAGGCCTCTTCAGGACCGAGCATATGTTCTACGGAAAAGGCTCCAATGAGCCGCTATTCATATTAAGGAAGATGATAGTCTCGAAGACAGAGCAGGAGAGGGTGAAGGCAGTGGACGAGTTGTTTCCTTATGTTAAAAAAGACATCAAGGGCACGCTCGAGGCGATGAACGGTTATCCCGTTGTAATAAGACTGCTTGACCCGCCTCTGCATGAGTTCGTTCCGCGCGAACAGGATAAACTCGAGGAATTGGCGAAAGACCTGAACATCTCTATGGATGAACTCTCAAAACGCGCCGAGAACCTGCATGAATCCAATCCGATGATGGGTCACCGCGGCGTACGCCTTGGCGTTACATACCCTGAGATAAGCGCTATGCAGATAAGGGCTATATTTGAGGCCGCGGCGGAACTTATAAAGGAAGGCAAGAAACCTTACCCCGAAATCATGATCCCGGTCGTCTGCGACGTAAAGGAACTCGAGGACCAACTGGCGATTGCGAAGAAGTCCTACGGGGAAGTGCTTGCCAAGTATAATCTCAAAGGCATAAAGCATATGTTCGGTACCATGATAGAGATCCCGAGGGCTTCTATCGTCGCCGATAAACTGGCGAAGGTGGCGCAATTCTTCTCGTTCGGCACCAACGACATGACGCAGATGGGATTCGGTTTTTCGCGCGATGATATAGGCGGATTCCTGCCGGATTATATAAAGAAAGGCATATTGCCCGAGGACCCCTTCCAGACGATAGACCAAGAGGGCATAGGTGAGATCATAAAGATCGGTATCGAACGCGGAAGAAAGACCAGAAAAAACCTTGAGGTCGGTATATGCGGCGAACACGGCGGAGATCCCCGCTCGGTGGAGTTTTGTCACCGCGTCGGCATGAATTACGTAAGCTGTTCGCCTTTCAGGGTACCGATTGCGCGATTAGCCGCCGCGCAGGCGGTATTAAAAGAAGGAAAGTAGCCAAATATGGACTCGATCAAGGCGTATCTTAAGGATATAGAGAGGATACCTCTCTTAACGGCTGAGGAAGAACTCGACTTAGCGAAAAAAATCAAGAGGGGCGACGCCAACGCCAAGAAGAAGATGATACAGGCAAACCTGCGCCTTGTGGTGAGCATAGCGAAAAAGTACAGTTATTTCGGCGTGCCGCTTCTGGATTTGATCGAAGAGGGCAACCTCGGCCTCATGAAGGCGGTGACGAAATATAATCCTAAAAAGGGATTTAGGTTCTCGACCTACGCCGCGTGGTGGATAAAACAATATGTCCTGCGCGCGGTCGCCAATCAGGGTAAGACGATCAGGGTCCCTGTTTATATGATGGAACTAGCCTCTAAATGGAAGAAGATAAAGGAAAAATTATCGCAGAAGTTAGGCAGGAAGCCCTCGACGTCTGAGATCGCCAAATCGATGAAGATTACGGTTAAAAAAGTTGAGGAGTTAGACAGGGCAATGACGCAGCCGACATCTCTTGAGGCGCCGGTCGGCGAAGATGACAGCGGAACGGTCATGGACATGATAGAGGATTCAAAGGCCGCCTCGCCGACGGAAGAACTCTCCAATTATCTGCGCCAGGAGAAAATCGCGGACCTTCTTACCAAGATGAACAAAAGAGAGCTGGAGATATTGAATATGAGATTCGGTTTGAAGGACGATGTCACGCATACCCTTGAAGAGGTCGCTGACCGCTTTAAGATCACGAGGGAAAGGGTCAGACAGATAGAAAAAGCGGCCATCAGAAAATTAAGAAAGAACATCATCACGCAGGAGCTCAAATAATGGAAAGGGAGAAATTGATAGAGGAGCTTAAAAACTCGATCCGCGATATCCCGGATTTCCCGAAGAAGGGGATCATATTCAAGGATATAACCACTCTCCTGAAAGACGGAAGAAAATTCAGGGAAGCGATAGACTGTATCGTCGAGAGGTATAAGGACAAGAAGATAGATAAGGTAGTAGCTATCGAGGCAAGAGGGTTCATACTGGGTAGTGTCGTGGCGTACCAACTCGGCGCCGGAATAGTCCCTGTCCGTAAGAAGGGGAAACTTCCCTATGAGACCAACTCGGTTGAATATGAACTGGAATACGGCAAGGACTCGCTGGAAATGCATAAGGACGCTATCAAACCAGACGATAAGGTCCTTGTGGTAGATGACCTTCTGGCGACAGGCGGAACGATGAACGCCGTCTGCGACCTCATAGAGCGCTCAAAAGGGGAAGTGGCGGAAGTCGCTTTCCTTATAGAATTGGGTTTTCTTAAAGGCCGCGACCGTCTTAAAGGCCGCAAGATATTCTCTTTGATAAAGTTTTAAAATTGGGCCTGTAGCTCATCAGGATAGAGCAGCGGTTTCCTAAACCGCGTGCGGGAGGTTCGAGTCCTCTCAGGCCCACCATGAGTTTGGCTGCTACGCAGCCAAACCATCCCCATCGCATTGATTTGTTTCTGGTCTACAATAGAGACCGAAACAAATCAGATGGGGAGAGTACTTTACGCTTTAATAACGAGAACCTTATGATAGACTTACATACTCATTCATTATTAAGCGACGGGGCACTGCTGCCGTCCGAACTGGTCAGAAGGGCATATGCTATCGGCTATAAAGCGATAGGCATCGCCGACCACGCCGATATATCTAACATCGACTTTATCGTCCCGCGAATAGTAAAAGCCTCGCGGATTCTTACCTCATCAAAGATAAAGGTCGTACCGGGTATCGAGCTTACGCACGTCCCGCCAAAGGATTTCCCGTCCCTGATAAAATACGCGAGGGCTAACGGGATAAAATTAGTGATAGTCCACGGTGAGACAATAGTAGAGCCCGTCATCCCCGGCACAAACGCCTGCGCGCTTGAATGCGATATAGATATACTCGCCCATCCGGGATTGATTACATTAAGGGACGCGAAGGTCGCGGTAAGGCGGGAGATATGCCTTGAACTGACCGCGAAGACAGGACATTCTCTCACTAACGGCCATGTCGCGCGGGTGGCACGCGAGGCAAAGGCAAAACTTATCTTAAATACGGATGCCCACGGCCCCAAGGATCTGATCACACGCGATACCGCCATGTCAATCATACTGGGAAGCGGGCTTACGGAGGCACAGGCGCACGCGGTCTTTAAAAATTCTTCACAATTGCTAAAAAAATTTTAAATTTCTCTTGACAAATCTTATTTGCTATGTTATAGTTTCGCCAATGATGTTAATTGAGAGGAGGTGAAATAAAAGTTATGTTCAAACACAACGTATGGAAGATAATGCTGGTTCTCTTTGTAATATCATTAGTCATCGGAATAGCTGTGCCGACCTATGCTGAAAATGCCGGTGGAAAACTGCGTAGAGGTTTAGCAAATTTTGCGACGGGTTGGGTGGAAATACCCATAGCTATGGATAAAGCGATGAAGGAAAGCAACCCGGTCTTCGGCGTTATAGTTGGCGCGGTCAAAGGAACGGTAAAAGGGATCGTAAGGACAGTGGCAGGCGTTTATGATGTCGTGACATTCCCGATTCCTCCGTATGGCAAGACTTGGATCAGCCCAGAGTTTATCGGACAGCCGACGGCACCAGTACCAACGACCTCAACAAAGTAAGAACGAGAACTTTAGTCATACTAAAGGACCTTATTTATTATAAATAGAGGGATAGAAGAAATTCTGTCCCTCTCTTAATATCGGCTATCATTATGACAAACGAGAAAAAAATTGTAGTCGCCGCTATAGTGTTTTTCGCTTTAACGATAACCAGCGGCTGTGCTACCCCGACCTACAGAGGAAGCACGGCAAGTTCGGAAATGGAAAGACCTTTAGTAGTCGCCTCCAGCTTAAGATTTGATGATGTGCCTATCCCCGCAGGTTTTATATCTATTCCCACCGAATCATTTATATACCAAACCGAAAACATACGCGCAGGCCTGTTAAGATATGAGGGCAGATCAAGCCCTGAGACCGTAATGCAGTTCTATAAAGAACAAATGCCCGTTTATAACTGGCAATCGGTAAACATCATCGAATTCGAAAAGAAACAGTTGAGTTTTGAAAAAACGGGGCAGAGCTGCATAGTAATAATAGAAGGATTCAAAAACGGAAAATCAATAATCACCATCTCGATCGGCCCTAAATCCGAAAAAGCAAAGCTTATCAAATAGCTCCCCACTTGACAAACTCCCTTTTATGTGATAAATTTTCTTCCTAAGCGAAATTGGTTAATTATCAGTAAACAATTTTATCTACATTTAAGGTAAGATATGGCTATAACCATAAAAGATATAGCGAAGGAATTGGGTGTCTCCGCGGCCGCGGTATCAAAAGCCCTGAACAATCGCCCCGGCATTGGCCTGCCCCTAAAATTAAGAATAGAGAAGAAGGCCCAAGAATTGGGTTATGCCCCGTACCTAAAGGCAAGACAGACCGGTATGTATGACCGCTCTTTTAAATACATTGCTGTCATATACGCACGCGCAGGCGAACACCTGGTAGGCGAGATAGACACGGGCATAAGAGAGGCTATAAAGGACTCCGGATTTTATGAACTACATTATACGGTCGATGTTTATCGTGATCTATACGACGAACAGAGAAAAGAGATATTCCTGGATAAGATAATAAGCGAAAAGGGCGTTGCGGGGCTAATAACAGCGTTCCTTAATCTTTCCGGTCCCACCATAGCGAAATTACAAAAGAACAATATCCCGGTAGTCTTACTTAATAATTACTCGGATTACGGCCAGTGTGTGGTGATAGATAATATCGAGGCTAGTTACAAGGTAACGAAAAAACTCATCGAATTGGGCCATAAAAAGATCGGCCTCGTAATGCCGGAAGAATTCAAGGAGCTCGTATGGGAAGACAGGCTCGAGGGATATAAAAGGGCCTTAAAGGAAGATAGGTTAACGTATGACCCATATTTGATCATCTATGAGCATACCTTTGATCTGAAAGAAGCCGGGCTTGCGACGAAAGTCTTACTCGAGAGGGAACCATCGGTTACAGCTATAATATACGGAAGCGACCTGCAGGCTTACGGCGGGCTGAAGATGCTTCAGGAATTAGGAAAAAATATCCCTAATGATATCGCGGTTATAGGTTTTGACGATATGCCGTTTAGCCGCATCTCGAACCCGCCGCTTGCCTCAGTTAGGCAGCCGATGAGAAAGATGGGGCAGGTGGGGGCAGAGCTTCTTCTTGAGGCTATATCGAAGAAAAAATTTCCCAACAAAGTAGTCACGCTAAAATCTGAGCTTATCTTAAGGAGATCCTGCCAAAAGGATATCCCCGAAGAAAAATGGCTTTCCTGAAAAACTTACTTGACAAAAAGCGCATCATAGTGTAAATTCAAGAATAAGAAAGCGCTTTCTTTAAAGAGTTTAAAAATGATGAGGAATAAGTTAAAACATAGAAAAGGCAAATTTCCCAGCATTGACGATGTAGCGAGAGAGGCCCATGTCTCTATCGCCACTGTCTCGCGAGTCATAAATAATTTCGGCAGCGTAAAAGATGCGAATAGGGTAAATGTCCTTGAGGCCGTATCAAAATTAAATTATAAACCTAACATCAGCGCCAGCCGTCTCGCTAGCAACAAAGTGAATTCAATAGGGCTGATATGGCCTTTTTACGATGATATGTTTGGTTCGTATTTTTTTACCGAGCTGATGAAAGGGGTAAGGGACGTGGTATTTCCGGAACATCGTGAGCTGATACTGCTTTATCCCGCGAATGAACCCCTTGATGAATTCTACAGGCGCATACTGAATAAGACCTACATAGGGGGGCTTATGCTTGAACTGGGCGCCCAGAAGGTGAACCCGATCCTCAAAAAGAGTGATATTCCCTATATAGTCGTAAATGCCCGCTATGAAGACCCTGAAATAAATTGCATTTCCGTCTCCAACAGACGGGGCGCTTACGAGGCGGTTGAATACCTGATAAAACTTGGGCATAAAAAAATTGCTACGATACACGGCTCCCTGAATATCCAGCCGGGCATAGAGAGGCTGGAAGGTTATAAAGCCGCTCTCAAGGAAAATGGATTGCCGATAAAGGAAGAATTGATAGCAGACGGGAATTTTTACCGAAAAATAGCGTACGAAAAAATGCTAAAACTCCTGGAGGTTGACGAACTTCCGACAGCGGTCTTTATCGCCAGCGACGAAATGGCTTTGGGCGCCGTTAAAGCCATTAGAGAAAAAGGGCTTGAAATCCCGAGAGATGTATCTATAATAGGATTTGACGACAATCCTATATGTACGGAATTGTTTCCTCAGATCACGACTGTCCGGCAACCTATCTCTGAGATGGGAAGGCTCGCCGCCGAATTGATGATAAAATTAATGGAAGGAAAAGAAAAAGGCGGGATTAAAAAATCCCTTGATACTGAACTTGTGATCAGGGATTCCTGTAGGCCGATCTCGTAAGGGGGACCTCAATGAAGGCAAAGATTATAGGGGTGGGTTTAGCGTGTTTAATAATGACCTTTCTCGCTCAAGTCGGCCTCACTACCGAAATAAAGATACTTGAGTATCCGAAGATAGTAAGCCAAGGACAGCAGGTAAAAGTAAAGATATCGTGGAAAGACTTTCCGGTTGAGAAAGACTATGTACTGCGATGCCAGCTTGAGGATAAGGATTCCTCTTTCCCGATCTATATATTTCAGGATATCTCCATGCTTCAGCGGACAGGCGAGATGTCCGTGACGCTTTCCGTCCCCCCGACGATAACGTCCACGAAGACGGCGAAATTTATCGCCGCCTTCATATCAAAGGCGAAGGGATGGGACGACACACTGACAGTCGCAGAGACTGAAAAAAATATAGAGATAATATCCGGTTTTAAATTCGCTGTATTAGAATACCCAACACTCGTCAGCAGGAGCTCTGTAGCGAAAGTGAAGATCTCATGGGCAAACGTAACGGCCGGAAAAGATTACAAATTGATCATCCAATTGGAGAACTGGGGGGAAAAACCCGGTTTCGCCTACGTGACTAATATCGAGGACTTTAAGCCCACCGATGAGATAACGGTAAGCATAAAGATTCCGCCGGAGGCTAAGCCTTCCAAAAATTGCCGTTTCGTCGCCGCTTTTATATCTAAAAAGAAATTTTGGAATGACGTCTTTGCGGTAGTCTCTGCGCCGAGTGACGTGGAGATAACTAAATATAAGATTATTTAAAAAAGAGAGGAGGCCTTAAATGGCAAGAAGGATTACGGGTCTTGGTTTAGCGTGTTTGATGGTATTGTTCGTTTCCAACTTCGCTTTAGCGGCTGACGCTGAAGTAAAAGTGCTCGAGTATCCTACAAAGGTATCTGCCGGCGAGACGATAAAGGTAAAAGTAGGCTGGAAGAATGTCCCCACCAACAAAGACTATATACTAAGGACCCAGCTGGAAGATTGGGAGACGAAGCCGCCTGTTTGCATCTTTAAAGATACCCCTATAACCACGGCAAACGATGAAACTGTAGTAACTCTTACTATGCCTAAAGCTATCGTCGCGACAAACACCGCAAAATTTATCGCCGCCTTTATATCAAAAACCAAAGATTGGAGCGACACGCTCGTCTCCAGTGGCACAGAAAGTAATATAATACTATCGTCTGATTTTCAATTTGAGATAGTCGATTTCCCCGCGAGTGTCACTAAGGGTTCGACCGTAAAGGTAAAAGTCGCATGGAAAGGTATAGCAGCCGGCAAGGATTATAAGCTGATAGTCCAGCTGGAAAACTGGAAAGCTACGCCCGGATTCGCTTATGTGGCTACGATCGCGGATGTCAAATCGAGCGATGAAAGAGTGGTGGATATACATATACCGGCGAATGCCGCGCCTGCGAAAAATTGCCGCTGGCTTGCCGCTTTTATATCAAAGACTAAAGAATGGGGTGACGCCTTTGCGGTAGTCTCCACAAAAGAAGAAATCGAGGTTAAGTAAAGACGGGAAAAAAATTTAAGTATTTAATAGCGCTGTCGGTTTTAATAACGGCAACATATCTGGTCGCGCAAGCAGAAGAAAAGGCCGTATTCTATGATATACGTACTCCCTTTAAACCGCGCCTTGCCGAAGCTTCTTCGACTCAGGCGCCGGACAAAGAAAAAAAAGAAGATTTCTACGCCGTAAACGCCATTGATGGAAACCCGGCTACCCGTTGGAGCAGTGGTTTCAGCGAGCCGCAGTGGCTTATGATAGACTTTGGCAAAACTTGCGACGTAGACAAGATGGTCATAACATGGGAGTCGGCTTACGCTACCTCGTATAATATCGAAGTCTCGATGGATAGGGATAACTGGACCGAAGTTTATTCCACGCAGGAAGGTAAAGGGGGCGCGGAGAGCATAGCCTTTAAGCCGCAAAAGACCAGCTATATAAAGATAAACTGCCTAAAAAGGAAGGGACAATGGGGATTCTCTATTTGGGACGTCTCGGTTTACGAAAAGAAAAGACTGTTTTTATTCTGAAGATGGACAAGAGAGTTATCGCGATCGGGTTAGCTGCCGTATTGAGCGTGTATTCGATCGTTTCTGTTTACGCAGATATCACCGGATGGCCGGAGGGCAAATTCTTTAAATTGGGCCAAACAGACGGGCGCCCCATCTTCATCGACCCCAAAGGCAGGCCTTTTTACTCGAAGGCGATGGTCTATGCTTACGGCCCTGAACAGGGGCCGCTTAAGGGCAAAGTCACCTCCGAGGTCGTCCTTCAGGAACTGGAACTGATGAAGAAGTATGGTTTTAATACCCTTGACCTCTACGGCGACGCTTATCTTCAGGATATCTTAAAATGGTGTGACAAAAATGAGTTCGGGTTATATTTCCGCACGTCCTATACAAACAAGGAATTTCCTGATTTTATGGACCCGAAATTAAGGGAAGAGACTAAACATTTCTACGACAAATTCCTGACCGAGATAAAAGGACGCTCGTCTGTCCTTGCGATAGATATGGACCAGAGGTGGCTTTTTGATCTGAATTGGGCGGGCAAAGCACGGTTCGGCGTCCCGAAGCTCGGCCCCGAATCCATAAAGTATCTGCCGATCTGGCTTGAAGGTAAATATAAAAACATCGGACACCTGAATCAACTTTGGAAAAGACAATACGCTTCTTTCGCCGATGTCTTAAAAGATAAAGAAATAATATCAGGTGGTACAGTTAATGACCTTGACAGGAAGCCGTGGCGTGTCGAATTAGTGGAATACACTTTATGGACGATAAACGATTTCCTGAAAGAGCAGACTACATATATGAGAATGATAGATCCGGACCATCTCATAACATATACATCCGAATTGCCGGAGGTGACACCCTTTCCTGTTTCGACCAAAGAAAACAGCGGCATAGACTTCATCTCACCGGTCCATTACAATTTAGACGTAGACTATAACCGGGACTGGATAGCTAACGCCGAACTCCTGTATATGACAAAATTCCATTACGATTTGAGCAAACTCCCTGTCTTTATAAACGAGACCGGGTTCCGCACTACCTTTCTCGGCGCGACCCCTGAAAATATGGGGTACGCCGCCGCGAGGTTAAATGACGAGCGACACGTAGCCGAATTATATCTGAGGCAGTCATCCCTTACGGCCGCCTATCCTTGGATGCTGGGATGGGCGTGGTTTAAGTGGTATGATAAATGGTTTGAGGGTGATTTCGGGTATATCAGGGACGACAGAAGCCTTAAGCCGATATCAAACTTAGGCCAATATATAAACGCAAAGATGGCGGTCAACGTGAAGGGGGAGAAGAAACCAAATGTCTGGATATATTACCCCGGATACGCGCTCGCTTCGCCGTTGCCGACCTATCAACAAAATAGAACTTTGATGTTACTACTGGAAAATGACTTTTTAAGCGAGTACGAAAAGATGGTCGCCGAGGTTTTGCCTAATATAACCAACCCCGACGAGAAGATCGCGCAGGCTAAGATCGTCAATAATTTACCCGAGGTATTCAATCAAAAATGGGTGCCGTTTGCCTTCGTCTCGACTATCCCGGATGACTCAAGCCCCATCCTCCTCTCGGGAAGCGCGATGGAACAGCTTTCACTTGTCGACAGAGTGGCACTCGCCGGAAAGAGAACGATTACCTTTGGACAAGTGGGTATTACCGACGAGAGGTATAACGAGACTGAGCCGTGGTATCTCGAGGTAGTCGGCATCTCCAAAGACGTCTTCTCGCAAAAAGATATAACGGTCTCCCTGGAAAAATATTTTAATAGCGACGGGATAAGTTACAAGAAAAACCCGAGAGACGGCGATTTCGACGGAGGAGGGAATACCTATCCCGCTGAAAATCTGCCTGAGAGCAATAAGGTCTTTACCTGCAGGGGAAAGGACGTGACCTTTAAGTTTCCAAATAAATCCGATAAAGCGTCTAACAATATCCGATGCAAGGGGCAGACTATAGAAATCCCGCAGGGGAGTTATACCAAAGCGAACTTCTTGGTTTCCTCAAGTAGCGGCGATATCTGCAGAAAAGTCTCTTTGGTTTACGCAGACGGAAGCTCCGATGAGCTTTATCTCGCCCCCGCTATCTCAGACTGGAAAAATAAGCCCCATTTCGGGCACACGGCCATAGACGCGAAAGGTACTTATATGGTTCATCTGGCTGTCCCGGTCAGCCCGGCTAAAACGCTTATGTCGATAGGATTGCCCGATGCCGACCAGATCCATATCTTCGCCCTTGCCTTAACCGAGGGCGGAATCGCCAAGGGAACGAGAGTCGAAGTCCAAAAAGGCAATATAAGCACCTCCGGGTTTTGTTATTGGGCGCTTTCCCTTAAAAAATCAGAAAATGCGCCCTATAATGTGCTAGCGACGTTTAAGAACGGAAACCCGGCTATCGTGCAGAGCAAAGACGGAAAGCATATCGCGTTCCTTTACGACCCGCTTACATGGGATAATAAAGAAGACGAGATCAGCGCGGACCTAAAGAACGGGGCAGAGATCTTAAAATCTTTGCTGCTTAAATAGATGGGGAAATTATGAATAGATGCCTCTTGATGTTTTTATCTTTACTATTGCTTTTAGTCTCCGGTATCGCCTCAGCTGCTTACGATCCGACATATATCCGCAATTGGCTAATTTGCGGGCCGTTTGAAAACTCAAGACTCGAAGATGTCCTGATCCCGAATGAGGCCAGTCTGTCCCCTAAAGCCGGTGATGCATCCTCCGGCAAGATGTGGAAGGAATACAATTCCGTAGAAAATCACGTTGATTTTGAGGACGAGACCGCCTTCGGCCGTTATGAACTTTCAACCGCTTATACATTTGTCGAAATTAACTCTCCGTCAAAAAGAATGGCGAGATTATACCTGCGCAGCGATGACGGCATAAAAGTCTGGTTAAACGCCAATAACATCCTGACAAATGATATAGCCAGAGGAATGGGAGAGGAAGACATATTGACCGTTGTGCTGCAACCGGGCGTAAACAGGTTGGTAATAAAAGTGAGGGATTATTTCGCGGGCTGGATGTTCTCTGCCCGCATAACGGGCGAGAACGGCGATGTCATAAAAGACCTGACTTATTCTCCGAGACCGATACCGCTCGAGCGGCTTCCTGTTAAAAAAATATGGGCCTCTTCCATTCAGGGGGAAGATCTTGAACAGTATAGCCCCAAATTCGCAGTCGACGCGAATAAGAATACCAGATGGAGCAGCGAGCATTATGACCCGCAGTTCTTGACTTTCGATTTCGGTTCGCCGCAGGAGATAAAGAGAATAGATCTCTTATGGGAGTCGGCCTATTCAAAATCCTATAAGATCGAGATATCCGGCGACAAGATGGGATGGAAAGAGATCTATTCGGCCAAAGACGGCAACGGTGGGAAAGATATAATTTCATTCCCTGAGGCACGAAAAGGCAGGTATCTGCGCCTCCTGATGCTTGAAAGAGGGACAGAGTGGGGTAACTCTTTGTATGAATTCTCTGTCTACGGTTTTATCACAGCGGGCGAAAAACAGGTCCCGGAACAACCTGTGGAAGAAGCCGTCGTTGAATTAATAAAACCGATTCAGGCGGTAAGCGCCTCGGTATCGAGCGCCCAAAATCCCAATCTCGATAAAAATGAATATTTTGACGCGAAAAACGCCATAGACGGCGACTTAAAGACGCGGTGGAGCAGCGAATTTAAGGACCCCCAGTGGGTATCCGTCGACTTGGGCAGTGTAAAAAGAGTAGACTCTATAATCCTAACGTGGGAAAATGCTTATGCCAAGGCCTATTCAGTAGATATCTCGGAGGACGCCGCTAATTGGAAAGAAATCTATTCCACCGCTTCGGAAAAAGGCGGAAAGGTCAATATAATACTGGAGAATCCGCAATTGGCACGATACATAAAGGTAAATTGCAAGGAACGAGATAAAAAAGAATGGGGATATTCCCTGTGGGAGATAGAAGCCTTCGGGGAATAGAAGCCCCGCTCTATCAAGAAAGAGCGGGACAAGGAGGTTAGAATGAGAAAGAATTTTGCTTTTGTCATATTTGTGCTGGCCGTGGGCGTTTTTTTAACGGGGGACGGACCGCGTACCTACGCAGACACCATCTTCCTGAAAGACGGCCGGAGGATCGAAGGGCTTATCCTGGCGGAACAGCAGGATTGCTATATAGTAAAGATAAAGATAGGCACTACAAAAGTCGAGAAAACAATGATCGAGAAGATCGATAGGCTGTCCTCCGAGGAAAATCTCGTTAATTTCGGGAACCAATATCTGGAGTCCAAAAACTATGACTCCGCCTTGGAACAATACAAGAAGGCCCTTGACATTAACCCTGAATACCAACCTGCAAAAGACGCGATGACCAAAGTCGAAAAGATAAAAAAAGAGCTGGAAGAAAAACGGCTCGCGGAATTAGAGAAAAAAAAGAAGGAGCTGGAGGGGAAAAAAGATGCTGTGGAAAAGGGGCTTGGATTCAGGCTGGAAGTCGCCAATGATCAATTAAAGATAATCTCCGTAAGCGCCGATAGCGGCGCTGAAACAGCGGGCTTAAAACGGAATGACCAAATAATCCAGATAAATAACCAGCCTACGAAAGGCGAGCCTCTTGAAAAAACCATTGACTACCTCGCTAAAGGTGAAAACGGGTCTTATAGTTTTCTCGTCCAAAGAGAGGTAGAGCTGACCAGAAAAAAAATAGACTATCAGAAACACGCCTTCGTAGGAGTGGGCATTTTTTTGGATGTCGCGGGAAACGATCTGATAGTAAATAGCGTAATAGTGGGAGAACCGGCAGACCTCTCCGGCTTAAAACCAAGAGACAAAGTGATCTCGATAAACGGCAAGCCGACAGCGGGCGTCTCGGTAAATGACGCCGCTGAATTAATCGGAGGTACGGAGCTTTCCAGCGTCACGCTTGTCATACAACGTTCTGTAGATATAGAAAGGAAATAAAAAAATAGCGTGGCGACCTACAAAAGATACGGCAACTTCAGCGCAGACGGAACCGAATTCATAACGACAAACCCAAAAACCCCCAGGCCCTGGATAAATTACCTTTCTAACGGAAGATATTGCCTCATTATCTCTCAAGGAGGGGGAGGCTTCAGTTATTACTTGGACCCGGGAGTCCACAGGCTTACGCGATGGACGCCGGCCGGCTACCTGTCCGATAAACCCGGCAGGTTCTTATATTTAAAAGACGAGGTAAGTGGAAAATTCTGGTCGGCGACTTTCCAGCCCGTCAAGAGATATGATTCCTATGAATGCCGCCACGGACTCGGATATACCAAGATCAAATCCATCTATAACGGCATCCAGAGCGAAATGACATTCTTTGTGCCGACAGACAAAGATATAGAGATATGGCTTATTAAATTAACGAATCTAAGCAAGAAGACCAGAAAGATAAAAGTCTTTCCGTTCATAGAATGGTTGTTAGGCGACTGGGGGGCGGAACTGCACGTGCGTAACCTTACGGTCCTGATGAACGACGGGAAATATGATAAAAAATTAAAGGCGATCCTCGCCACAAAATTCCCGTGGGGAAATGTCGCTTGGCCGTATTACGGATTTATGGGGACGAGCCTTAAGACGGAGGGTTACGATATAGACTACGAGGATTTCATCGGCAGATACAGGGATTACGAGAATCCTGTTGTCGTTGAAAGCGGCCGTTGTACAAATTCTGAGGTCCGCGGCGGAAATATGGTCGGGGCGCTGGAAAGCGACATAACACTGCGTCCGGGCGCAGCAAAGGAATTCTCTGTCGTAGTCGGTTTATCGGAAGATAAAGCAAAAATAAAAAAGACGCTAGATAGCTACCGTAATATAAACAATGCCAAACGCGAATTTGAAAGGACAAAGAACTATTGGCGCGGCGCGATATTAGATAATATAAAAGTCCGGACACCTGATAGAGATTTCGACCGTCAGGTAAATATCTGGATCAAATATCAGGTCTATATGAATAATCATTGGGGACGGAGCGCCACATATCAACACGAGGGATGGGGGGAATTCGGATACAGGAATACCGCGCAGGACGCGTGGGCCATGACGTCTATGAACGCGAAGTATGCCAAAGAAAGATTGATAAAATTAGCGGAGCATCAACGCAAGAACGGCCAGCCGCTTCCGGGTTGGTCGCTCGTCAAGGGAACGAACGCTGGCAAGCCTCCGTCAGATTTCCCGATATGGCTTCCGATGCTGCTGATAAAATATGTCAAGGAGACCGGCGATCTCGCGATTTTAAAGAGAAAAATAAAATTCTACGACGGGGGTTCGGCCTCTTTGTATGAACACGCTAAGCGCGCCACACAATTCCTGATGGACGTCGCGAAGAGCAAACGCGGCCTGCCGCTGATGGGCACACAGGACTGGAACGACGCCTTTGACAGGACAGGCATAGGCGGCAAAGGCGAGAGCGTATGGCTCGGTATGGGATTATGCGTGGCCTTAAATAACATGAAAGAACTCGCCGCTTATCTGAAAGACGGGAAAACAGTGGTTGAGTGCCGGAATCGTTACGAAAAGATGAAAGCCATAATAAACAAATACGCCTGGGACGGAAACTGGTACTGCTACGCGTTTAACGACTACGGAGAACCTATAGGCTCAAATAAAAATAAAGAGGATAAGGTGCAGTTAAATGCCCAAAGTTGGGCGATCTTAGCCGGCATTCCGGATGAGAAGAAACTGAAGAAGATACTAAAAGTCGTCGACGGGTATTTAGCCACACCTTACGGCCCTGTCCTCTTTAAACCGGCGTACACGAAATATAACGGCAGGATCGGAAGGATAACGGCCTTCGCCCCGGGTACGAAAGAGAACGCCGCGATATTCTGCCACGGCGGCGCGTTTAAGGTGGTCTCGGACTTAAAGATAGGCCGCGCTAAAGAGGCCTATAAGACGTTCAAACAAACTTTACCCTGCAGCGACAATAAAGACATCGAGATCTATAAATCAGAGCCTTACATCTATCCCGAATACGTGATAGGGCCGGGTAACCATCGATACGGAGAGGGGGCGTTTACCTGGCTGACGGGAAGCGCCGACTGGATGTTTGTGGCGGCGACAGAGTGGATGCTCGGCATCCGGCCGGAATTTGACGGGCTTTTAATAGACCCCTGCATTCCGAATAACTGGAAGAGATACGTCATAACGCGTCGTTTTCGCGGCGCGACCTATCAGATAACCATTGAAAATCCGAAGGGACGCTCTAAAGGAATAAAGGAAATCCTCGTAGATGGCCGCAAATTAGACGGCTGCCTCATACCTCCGCATAGAGATGGAAAAATCCACCACGTAAAAGTCTTAATGAACTAAAAATCAACCAGAGAAAGGACAGCATGAAGAACAAGATCGAATTAAAGAAGGGAGAGTTTTTAATCAACGGCAGGCCTTTTTTTATGTATTCCGGCGAGATACACTATTTTAGGATCCCGCGCGGCCAATGGGAAGACAGGATTATGAAGGCTAAGGAAGCGGGCCTTAATACGGTCAGCTCTTATGTCCCGTGGGGTTGGCACGAACCGAAAGAGGGGAAGACCGATCTTAACGGCGCGACCAGACCCGAACGCGATATCGTAGGTTTTATAAAACTCTTGCGCAAACACGGCCTGTATTTTTTCTGCCGGCCGGGGCCGGTTACACACGGAGAGATAAAAAATTCTGGTCAGCCGGCGTGGTTATCCGAGAGGTATCCGGAGATCCGCTTAAAGAAACGCGACGGCACCGATTTTTCCGACGATGTCGCCTCGCATATGAACCCGACATATCTCAAGCACGTCGAGAAATGGTACGCGAAGATCATGCCTATCATCGCGAGGAACCAGCTGACGGCCGGAGGAAATATCATAGCGGTCCAGCTGGACAACGAGATAAGTATGATAAATTGGCTCTCGAGGCATTTTGACTATAGCGAAACAACGACAGATCTCTACCGAAAGTTCCTTAAAGAAAAATACGGCGCTATAAAAGAACTGAATGAAAATTATGGCACCGCTTATATATCTTTTGACGAGATAGAACAACCCGATGGCAATATCAAGGAATCCGCGATGACACCCTATTGGGACTGGGCCTTATTCTGCCGCAGATATTACGCCATCTTCTACAAGACCCTCGCCGATATGGCAAGGAAATATAAGATAAACGTCCCGCTTGTCGCCAACATCGCTCACTTCCTGGATTACAGCACATGCGGCAGGGGAATCCATGGCATGATGACGACCTCTATGTTCAGGGATTTCCGCCTTTACGTGCCTGAGGTCATATTCGGCGGGGCCTACCAGATGCGGCGCTTTGATTATGAGAATTTTCACGATGTCGCCATATTATCGGAGATGGTAAAGATGATAACAAAGCCCGGCGTGCCGAGCATTGTCGTCGAGCTGCAGAGCGGAATAATGAACGACAGGCCCCGGCTTTATCCGCAGGATGTCGACCTGAACTTAAAGACTTCTACTGCCCACGGCTTAAACGGTTTAAACTGTTATATGTTCTGCGGCGGAGTCACACCGAAAGAAATAGCCCAACGGAGCACGTATCACGAATGGCAGGCGCCTATTTCCTCTGACGGGAAAGAAAGAATTCATCTGGAGCCGATCAGGGAATTTGGTGAATTCCTTAAACACAACGGCGCGGAATTAGCGGATACCAAGAAGGTATATGACTTATCGGTCGGAGTGTATATGCCGTATTACATGACCGAATACCTTCACGGGCCTCTCATGGATAAAATAAGTTCGCTCAGAGACAGGCTCTTCTTTGACGGTATAGGAAGGCTCCTGATCCTTGGCGGCTTCAGCTTTAATATGATAGATATCGAAAGGGCCTCGCAGGCGGAATTGAACAAAGCGCCGTATCTTTGCGTATTCAGTCTCGATTTTATGGATAAGGCGACCCAACAGAAGTTGGCGGAATACGTAAAGCGGGGAGGGAAACTGATATTGTATTATCAGGTCCCCGAGAAGGACCTTTCGCTGAAAAACGAGACTTACCTTAGGGATTTCCTCGGTATCGACGGAATAATTAAGAGTGACGATAATTTAATTTATATCGACGGGAAAGATTATATGACCGAGGCGGAAACATCTATACTGAAGACTAAGAAAGCGAAGGTTCTGGCAAGAACCATAAACGGCAATAAGCCCTGCGCCGTAAAGAAAAAGATAGGTAAAGGGGAAGCCGTCATCGTGGGTTTTGGCATGACTCACGTATTCGACTATCATATAGATATAACCCGAAAGATGTGCGAAGAGATAGGGCTTAAGGGGCCTAAGGACTCGTCCTCATATGATCTACACCGCGTAAAAAGAACAGGAAATAAAGCCGATTTTACTTTCATATTCAATTACCACGACCAGCCGAAGGAGGTATTCGCGGCCGGACGCCATGCTGTCCTTCAAAGCAGGAGCGCCCTTATTATAAAAGATGAGAAATAAGACCGCGCTTCTGCTAGCTCTATTATTGATGATCTCAAACGCCGCAAATTGTCTCAGTGCCCAACCGCGCGTCGAGATCACAACCACGGAAGAAGACACCAAGTATTTATGGGCGCTGGCGAAGGATACGTGGACTAACATCAATTTCTACGTCGCCCCCGAGACAGGCTTTCCTTACGATACCGACCAAAAGGCGGATTTCACCAACACTACGAATATAGGGCTCTACCTGACAAGTCTGGCAGCCGCCACAGAGATGGGCTTCATCCCTCGCGAAGAAGCGGCCAAGAAAGCCGATAAGATATTGGATAGTCTGGCAAAGCTCGAGCACTGGAACGGCTTTTTCAACAACTGGATCAATGTAAAAGGCATCACGAAAGCCACAGAAGGTATAAACGCCGTATCCGATTTTAATAAATTGCCGGCGGGCCTTATCATAACACGCCAGCAATTCCCGGAATTGCGCGATAAGTGCGCGGCCCTTTTAGACAGGATGAACTGGTCCATATTCTACAATCCCAACGCAAAGAAGTTTTACGGCGGTTATGACGTCGTTAAAAAACAGATGTCTACGTGGAATATGGACCTCTTGGCGGCCGATACCCGGCTCGCTTCATTTTTAGTTATTGCGACCGGCGCCGCACCTGCCGAGGTTTGGAATAGTTTAAGACGGGATACCGAAGAACATTACGGCTTAAAGATAATCGTGCCGAGTTGGTACGGCGGCGGAATCTTTATGCAGGGGATATGCGGCCTCTTCCTCGATGAGAGAGAAACTATAATGGGAAAATCGATGGCGGACTTCGCGTACGCTCAGATGCTCTACGCCCGTGAAGTTGAATCTCCCGTCTGGGGCTGGTCATCCTCGACATCCCCGTCCGGCGACTACCTGGGCTGGGGAGGGTTGCGCGGTAATGTCGTGACTCCCCATGCTTCGGCGCTGGCGATAACCTATTATCCGAATAAAGTAGTCGAAAATTTTAAAAACCTTGAGAAATATGGCCTGCGCTCCGAATTCGAGACAAGCGGCAAAAGATACGCCTTCGGATTCAGGGATGCCGTTGATATAGATTCAAGAGAGGTCGCGAATGCCTATCTAACGGCGCTCGATCAGGGGATGCTGTTCTTAAGTTTAGCCAATTACTTAAAAGACGGGCTGGTCTGGAAAACTTTCGAGAAGGACCCTATCGTGCGGCGAGGTAAAGAATTATTAAAAGATTATTTTTCGCCGCATCCGGAATACCGCGAGATATACAATAAGAGAGATACGACACCCTTTGAGCCCCTAAGAAGAGGCGAGAGCATTAATCTCGCGCCATTAATCGTTGAGGATTACTTCGTTATAGATTATGACCTCGGTTCCGCCAAGCCGGTCTCGTTTTCGAAAGACCTGAATTCAACCGACATCTCGCGCTACAACGCGCTCTCTTTCAATGTAATGGGAGACAAAGATTCGAGATATACGCATTCTTTCAGGATCGAGATGGAAGGAAAGAGTAACGGCGCGGTTTACAAGTTAAGGGGAGTGACCGACAAATGGCAAAAGTTAATCATCCCTTTAAGAGAATTTGGCGGCGCCAATATGAGTCATAACCCCACATATTCTTACTGGGGCGGTTTTATTACCGACAGGACGAAGATGAAAAAAATAAGTTTTGATTTTGAACTCTCTCAAGTAAGTGAGGGCAAAGGAAAAATCTATATCGGTGATCTGGGGTTTGAGCATCTTGATAATATCGCTTTTCAACAGACCGCGCTTTCACTCAACAACTTTGCCGATTCCCCGGTATGGAACGGCGACACACTGGATGATTTCGGGACGAAGGCCGGCTGGAGCCAGGGCCAATCTCAGGGCGCGTTCTTAAACTTTAACCTTGTGCCGGGCAAGGAGGGCAACGCCATGGAACTCGACTATAATCTCGGAAGCGACGGACAGACCAGATGGGTCGTCGTCGAAAAGGATATGTATTTGACCCTTCCCGGGAAATACGCCTTTAAATTCTTCGTCAAATCGGAAGGGGACACGAATGTCTTGGAGTTCAAATTAATCGATACGAACTCCAGCACCTTCGGCAAAAAATTACCTATCCCGTCGACAAACGGGGAGTGGAAAGAGATCACCTTGGAATCCTCCGATATCTCCTATCTTTGGGGAGGAGACAGAAAGCTGGACAGGATAAGGAGGATATCCATTGCCATTAGCGCCAAATCCGGGGGCAAGGGGAAGATTTTAATCAATAAATTGAGGTTTTTGAAGCCCTCGATCCTCGCCTTTGGGACCAAAACGCCATAGTTAAATATTCCCCTAAAATCGAAAAAAAGTGCTTGACAAAAATCACCCCTTATGTTAATTTAAGACATTAAGAAACAAGGCTATACCATCATGGATAGCTTCAGTAATGGCGGGAAAGGAGGGATGAACATAAAAAGCCGGAAGTTATCAAACTCATGATGATAAGCATATATAGATAGAAATAATTTGGGTTTTTAGAGTAGGTTTCTAAAACCTGTTTAAGAAATATAAAGTTAAACTCATAAAAGGAGATAAAAATGAAGTTATTAAAAGTGCTCTGCGTAGCGGCGATAGCGATCGCGATAGCGGCGCCTTCGTTTGCTGCGGTACAGAACATTAAGGTCAGCGGCTCGATCGAAGAGCGCGCGATCTTTATGAACAACTTCGACCTAAGGAATAAGGGCGAAGAAAGCTTGGCTCCTCGCGTAGGCCTTGTTGGTCCGCTTGGTTCCGGTGCTTCCATCCATGAGGACTCGGATGATTTCATCCTTTCGACCATCAGAGTCGGAGTCGAATCTGATCTGACAGACAATGTCTCAGCGGCCATCGTCCTTGCCAACCAGGCAAGATGGGGTGACGCGGCTGGTGCCACAGATGTTGATGTCAACAAAGCATACATTACGCTCAAAGAGTTCTTCTATCAGCCGTTGACATTGAAGATAGGACGTCAGGACCTGATGTTCGGAACCGGTTTTATTATCGGGCCCGGCATCTTCAGGGACCCAAGCGGCGCATTCCCGGTGCCGCGAGCCGACAACTTCGCGGATCCTATCACTAGCGTAGCTACCGGTGTAGTTGTGCCTGTTAGCGGACCGATGGGCGCGCAATATTCCATCAGCACCTACTATGATGCTATCCGCGCGACATTAGACTTTGATCCATGGACAATCGATGGCATCTACGCTAAGATCGTCGAGACAGACACGGGTAATGACGATGAGGACTTGATGGGAGTGAATATCGCCCACAAGTTCGACGTATATAACGCTAAGGCAGAGGGCTATTGGTTCTACAAGAGGGATGACAACTTGAACTCTGACTTAGGCTATATCCACCCGACTCAGGTTGCGGTTCTTGGTTTAGGCGCCGGCGTCACATATGCTGACCAGTACGTTCCCGGAGTTGGAACAAGAGTATATGAAGCTGAAGATCTCCATACCCTTGGTCTAAGGGGCGACATAGAGCCGGTTGAGGACCTGACACTTCAAGGTGAAGGCGCATTTCAGGTGGGCAAGCTGTATGATGACGCCGGACCATGGGGCGCGAGCACAAATGGCGGCTCACTCCACAGAACCCGAAACGCATGGGCGGTAGATCTTTCAGGTAATTACCTTTGGAAAGATGTTGACTATAAACCTAACTTTGGGTTAGGATATGTCTTCCGTTCAGGTAACAAACAGGGTAATTCCGGAAAGTTCAAGGGTTGGGATCCGATGTTCAGAGGTAAGTTCTATTCCTTGATCCGTGATTATCAATACGGAGCTGGAGCTGCCTATGATCAGCAGGGCGGTAACATATACAGGACATTGGATTATTTAGCTCCTTCAGGATCCTCGAACAGCCATCTGCTTTATGTCGATGGCGGCTTGGTCCCGATGGAAGACCTGACGCTCAAGGCAAGGTACTTAAATTGGTGGGCAGCGGAAAAAGTCAACAGCTTCAATAGTAATGCTGCCGGCAGCTCAATAGGTACGCATACAGCCAGAGGCGGAAGGCACATCGGACAGGAAATCGACACATCTTTGGTATATGATTACACCGAGGACGTCCAGTTCGATTTAAGCGGTGGCTTGTTCTTCCCTGGCAACTTGTTTGATGACAACATTGATGCTAATACAAAAGGCGATAATCACGCTATAATAGTCACCGGTGGCGTCAAGGTTGTTTTCTAATTAGAAGTTGAATGTGAAAACCCCCTGGGGTAAATCCCCAGGGGGTTTTTTATGGTATGGAATTTCAAAAAGAAATTCCAACCACTGAAAATCGCACAAGAGTTATCGCGAAGCGATTTTCTTGTTAAACCTTTAAATTAAAATGATATCCGTTATAATACCTGTATATAATGAGGAAGAAAATTTACCCATCTTGGCAGAGAGGCTCTTTTTTGTCTTGCGAAAGTTGGGGGGAGAATTTGAGGTCATCTTTGTCGATGACGGCTCAACCGATAAGAGCTTGGCTGTCATGCGTGGCCTGCGCGATACTTACCCTCAAGTCCGCATAATCAAATTTGAGCGCAATTGCGGCCAGACCGCGGCGTTTGACTGCGGCTTCAAGGTGGCAAAAGGGGCTATGGTAGTGACCCTTGACGCGGACCTGCAGAATGACCCGAACGACATACCCAAAATGATAGAGAAATTAAAGAATTGCGATATGGTATACGGCTGGAGAAGAAAGAGGCGGGACCCGTTATTGAAACTTATCTCGTCAAAGATCGCAAATTATATACGAAACAAATTATCCGGCGAAGATATAAAAGATACCGGTTGCTCCCTAAAAGCGTATAAAAAAGACTGCCTTAATAATTTAAAACTATATAACGGTATGCATAGATTTTTACCGACATTGGTTAAACTTGAGGGCTTTAAAGTTGCCGAGGTGGAAGTATCGCACCACCCGAGGAAATACGGAAAATCAAAATATAACGTAAGAAAAAGGCTTATCTGGCCGTTCTTAGACCTCTTGGCCGTAAGCTGGATGAAGAAAAGACATTTAAGATACGAGTGGGAGGAGATATGAATTTAAACCCTTTTAACCTGAATTTCTGGGTCGTCTTTGGGCTCTTTGGCCAGTTCTTCTTCTCTATGAGATTCATCATGCAATGGATCGCCTCCGAAAGAAAAGGGGAGAGCGTTATACCCGACGCCTTCTGGTACTTAAGCATCATGGGCAGCATCATACTGCTTATATACGCGATATACAGGAAAGACCCTGTCTTTATACTGGGGCAATCCGTGGGTTCAATAGTGTACATCAGGAACATAATGCTTATACATAATAAAAAACGAAATGTCATCCAGTAAAAACCTGCTCCCTCTTATAGTCATCATTATTGCCTGCGCGATTCTCTTCTTCGTTGGTTTAGGCAAAAGAGGACTATGGTCGCCTGACGAAACCCGGTATGCCATCGTCTCAAAAGAGATGGTCGACAGCGGCGACTGGATTATGCTTCACCGAAACGGCGAGATTTACGCGCAGAAGCCGCCTGTATTCTTCTGGCTGATATCTATTTTCAGCATCCTTCTTGGCAGATTCTCCGAATTTTCCGTCCGCCTGCCTTCGGCGCTTGCGGCAACCGGAGGCGCCGTGATAACTTATTTCTTCGCCAAAAAATTATTTAATAAGAGGGTCGCTCTCTTTTCAAGCCTTATCCTTGTCACGTCTCTGGCCTATCTGGGCGCGGCACGATGGGTCATCCTGGACCCCCTGCTGACATTCTTTGCCATATCCGCCATCTATCTTCTCTATTTGGGGTTAGATAAACAAAATACACGGCTAATAACGTATTCTTTGGCTTTTATTCTAATGGCATTGGGGACTTTGACGAAAGGGCCTGTCGGATTTATCCTGCCTCTGCTTGCCATAATACCTTACGCGTATTTTATAAAAAATATGCGCTCATTATTTACAAAAGAATTCACGTTTGGATTTATCATATTTATTCTTACGGTGCTTGCCTGGCTGGTTCCCGCATGTGTCAGGGGAGGGGAGGCTTACACAAAGGAGCTGCTCTTAAATCAGATATTCGGAAGGTTCGTGGAGGCTTTTGACCATAAAGAACCCTTTTATTTTTATTTCATAAGATTCCCCTTGGAGTTTATGCCATGGACAGTATTCCTGCCGGCGGCAGTTATATTCCTTATAAAAAACAAGATGGGGGAAAACGCCGTCAAACTGATCTTTATATGGTTTATCTCGATCTTTCTTTTCTTTACGATCTCTAAATCCAAGAACGATCTGTATATCCTGCCACTTTATCCGGCCGCCGCTATCGCGGTAGCCTATTATTGGGAAAATAGGATAAACGGCAGGCCGCGAACGCTAATTTATATAGTAGCGGCTATGATAATCTTAAATACACTATTGACTTATCTCGTCTTTCCGCTTTTTGATGTATACAAATCGCCTAAATATTTTTCGCAAAAGATCGTAAAATATGTAAGGCCGGATGACTCGTTGATGACATTCAGGACAAATCCGGTCTATTGGTTATATTATTGTAACCGTAGACAAATCAAGGAGTTAGGTACTTATGAGGACTTAGATAAATACTTAAAGGCGGACAACAGAGTTTTCTGTATCATTGAAAATAATGACTATGAAGAATTCATGCGTTCCTATAAAATAAAAGCATACGCATTAGAGAAGGAGACATTCTATGGACGCAAGAAGACCTTTGTTCTGATTTCAAACAGGTATAACTGATATGTCTGACAGGCCGTTATATATAGCGTTCCTCTGGCACATGCATCAGCCTTATTATAAAAACCCTGTAAGCGGCGAAATAACTATGCCGTGGGTAAGGCTGCATGCCATTAAGGACTATCTTGATATGGTGCGGATATTAGAGGACTTCCCGAACCTTCACCAGACGTTTAATGTCGTCCCGTCGCTTTTCGAGCAGATAGAAGACCTCTTAAATCCGGATTCGCGTAAAGATAAGGCCTTTGAGCTGACCCTAAAGAAGGCCGGCGAATTGACCGAGAACGATAAGATATTCCTGCTCAGGAATTTTTTCATGGCTAACTGGGAGACGATGATAAGGCCATTTCCGCGATATGCCGACCTCTTGGCAAAACGCGGAAAACACTTTTCCGCCGAAGAGGCGCCAAAGGCACTAAAACATTTTACGAAACAGGATTATATTGATCTGCAGGTCTTATTTAACCTTGTCTGGTTTGATCCGTCATATCAGGAAAAAGACTCTCAACTTAAAGAACTGATAAAAAAAGGGAAATATTATTCCGAAGAAGATAAGATAACGATCCTTGATAAGCAACTTGAGATCATGCGAATGATAATCCCTACATATAAAAAGATGCAAGATGAGGGAAAGATCGAGGTTTCAGTCTCGCCGTTTTACCACCCGATCCTGCCGCTCTTATGTAATTCGGATATTGCCAAAACTTCTTATCCGGAAATTAAATTACCCAAAACAACATTCCGCCATCCCGAAGACGCAAAATATCAGATAAATTCGGCCATAAAATATTATGCCGAGCGCTTCGGCAGGCCTCCGCGCGGAATGTGGCCGTCAGAAGGGTCGGTAAGCGAGGAGGTGGTCGACCTCGCGATTGAAGCGGGTCTAGATTGGGCCGCCACAGACGAGGAGATATTATTTAAATCCCTCGGAAGGCATAAGACGGCCGAAGAACTATACAGGCCTTATTCCATCCAAAGGAAATATGGCGAATTAGCCCTGATATTCAGGGATAAGGCGCTTTCAGATTCCGTCGGCTTTATATACCAAAGCTGGCCGGCCGAAAAAGCGGCGGCTGACCTGACAAACCGCCTGCGCGCTATCCGTGACGGCTTGCCTAAAGGCAAGGGGCCTTTTCTAGTCTCGATAATCTTAGACGGCGAAAACGCGTGGGAATATTATCCTAATGACGGCGGGGATTTTCTGTATTCGTTATATAAAAATTTAGACGCGGACGCCAGCTTAAAAGTAGTGACGGTTTCCGAATTCTTGCGTGAGAATCCTTCCAAGAATAGACTGGACAGGCTCTACCCCGGTTCATGGATAAACGCGAATTTCACTATCTGGATCGGCCACGAAGAAGATAACCACGCGTGGGAATACCTGTCGCAAGCCCGGGACGCCCTTCAGGCTTACGAAAAACAACATCCCGAGGAGATGATGACCGATAAGTTACAAAAGGCATGGAAGGAGATCTATATAGCGGAGGGCAGCGACTGGAACTGGTGGTACGGAGATGATCATTCATCCGCAAACGACGATGAATTCGACCGCCTGTTCAGGACGCACGTCCTAAATATCTACAAATTACTTGGACAAAAACCGCCTGAATACCTCTTAGTTCCGATCAAGATAAAGAAAGCAAAGATAATAAGGGAGCCATCGGGGTTATTGGCGCCCGCCATAGACGGCATAGATACAAATTACTTTGAATGGATCAATGCCGGCCTGATTGACGCGGCAAAATACGGTGGAACCATGCATCAGTCGGAAACCATCATTAAGCAGATGTATTTTGGGTTCGATATGGAAACCCTATACCTCAGGTTCGACCTCACGTTACTATCCGACAACTCAAGCGGCGAAAGGCTAAACCTTGACTTATTGGTCATGGAAAAAGGCGTAAAGATATCCATTCCGCTATCCGAAAGAAAAAAAGAGATCGAATATACCATATTCGTAAAAGGAGAAGGCGAAACGTGGACAGAATACAAAAAGGTAAAGACCGCCAGCCTGGATAAGATCCTGGAATTGGCCGTTAAATTCGAGGATATCAGGGCCAAGCACGGCGAGACATTAAAGATCTTAACTGGTATTGAACAAAACGGCCTGATCATCGAACGCTGTCCCGAATACGGCCCTGTCCAAATCACATTGCCGGGTTCCGATTATGAATCGCAATTTTGGACGGCATGACATCGGTCAATACAACTTATTGACACAACATTAAATAGGGTATATACTTATAAAGCAATGCATATACTATTTTTTATTTTTCTCGCTGTCTTGCTGTTTATAATCTATATCATTTCTTCACGGGAAGAGAAAAAAGCGAAATCGAAATATGAACCGCGGGGAAAGCTGGAAGAATACTGCGCCAACGAAAAAAACAGAAGAAGGTGCCAGCGTTTCGAGACGACGCTCGACGTCAAATATAAACTTTTAAAATCTTCAAAATCGAATCCGGCTTTCAGCAGCAAAGATATAAGCGAAGTCGGAATAGGCATCCTGACATACGAGATAATACCCAAAGACGCCTTACTGGAAATGGATATAGCCATTCCTACCCAAAAAGAGCCTCTCAGGATCAAGGGCAAGGTAGCGTGGTGTGAAGGATGTGAGGGCGCAAAACGGCTCGACAAGGAAGGAAAGCGGGTGTTTATGATAGGCGTTGAATTTTTTGAGACCGACAAGGACCAAAGAGCCAAGTTAATCGAGTATATAAATACACATTTAGTGAGCAAAAATGAAAAAGAATTACAGGATTAGAAAGTTACTTCTTGGATTAGGATTTGACTGCAATGATGGCCGCAAGAGAATTACGGTCGGAGACAACTTCCGGCTGTACGGCGGCTCAAAGATGACTCATGAGACGATGAAGGAAAAGGCGATAAAATTTAACGAGCAGTTAAAGAAACGCGATAAGACGCTTGACGAGGTCTCGGAAAAAGAGGTCTACGAGATAGCGCATAAAATCGGGCTTAAACCGCTCGATGAAGAAAGGGAAGGGAGGAGGTAAATGGGAGTACCAAGAAAACTTAAGGCAAGAAGAAGAAGGAAACGTTTTTCCGGCAAGGCACATAGGGGAAAGAAATGACGAGGTGCTGCTTTTAAAATAAAGGATACGTAAAATGGGCGAGATATTTTCCGTTAAAAAAAGCGGAGACATGGCCATAGTAGAGATCCTAAAGCAAGAGATCACGATGTATGAGATCGATAAGGTAAAAAAAGAATTCTCGGACATCATAGAAAAGGATTCCAAGAATTTGCTTGTGAACTTCAAAAAATTAGAGTTCATATCCTCACTGGTCATAGCCGCCCTCGTATACCTGCACAAAAAGGTCAAAGATAATAACGGAAGGCTGAAATTCTGCGAACTGACAAGCAAAGTAAAAGAGATATTTGAAGTAACGGATCTGGACAAGGTATTCGAGGTTTATCCCACAGAATCTGCCGCGCTCGCCAAATTCACGGAAGAGGGAGTCAAATCGTAGCCAGGACCGATAAAGCCATCCTTGAGATAGTCCGGAAATCAGGCGACTATTTAAAAGATAACCTGGGAAAAGTCAAAAAAATAAGCTTCAAGGGGGACTTCAACCTCGTAACAGAAGTAGATCAAAAGACCGAAGAAATAGTCATAAAAACACTGCGAAAATACTTCCCCGGTGACGGGTTCCTTTCCGAAGAGGCCGGAAGCGAGGAAGGGACTACGGGCCGAAAATGGGTCATTGACCCGTTAGACGGGACCACAAACTATGCCCATGGTTTTCCTGTCTATGCAGTCTCAATAGCCCTTGAGGAAAACGGAAAACCGGTATTCGGGGCGGTATTTAACCCCGAGCGCGACGAATTGTTTACGGCTGAAATAAACCGCGGTGCTCGCCTAAACGGCAAATCCATAAGGGTCTCACATACGCCTGACCTCAAAAGAAGCCTTCTGGCTACGGGATTTTCCTATAACATAAAGGAATTAAAGGACAATAACATCGCCCATTTTGAGGATTTTCTTTTTGCCTCGCAGGCGGTCCGCAGGCCGGGCAGCGCGAGCCTGGATCTATGCTATGTAGCCTGTGGCCGGCTTGACGGCTTCTGGGAGCTTGAACTAAATCCATGGGATACCGCTGCCGGCTGGCTGATAGTCAAAGAAGCCGGGGGAGAGGTCACTACGTTTAACGGCGGAAGATATAGCCATTATCTAAAGGAAATATTAGCTTCAAACGGAAAGATACACAAAGAAATGTGCCGGATACTGACCGCCAGGAAATAAAAACCCGCCTAAAAATAACCTGATTTGACCGATAATTACCGCCTTAGAAACCCCAGAACCGCCTGTTTCTGCTCTCCAGCCAACGTCCTATAATACTTCTTATGTTAAGTTCAGGAGCACACAGAATAACCTGTGGATAAGTCTGTCCCTTATGTCATTGCGAGCTCGCAAGTCCGCCGTAGCCTGTCATTGCGAGCGTAGCGAAGCAATCTAATATGTTAAGATGTCATTCCCGCGCAAGCGGGAATCCAGGTCGGGATTATCTTCCTTTAATATAGGCCTCTCCCCCGCTAATGCCCTATTTTGGCCATTTCTGGGCCTAATTTGGGGGTAATTTGGGTATCTTGGTTAAGATATTGCTGTCATTCCCGTGAAAACGGGAATCCAGGAAAGCCTGTCATTGCGAGCGTAGCGAAGCAATCTAGGTTGAGGATCAATCTCGTAGGGTGGCACTTTTTGTGCTAATTTTGTGTATTCGAAGGCTTACTCCACTCACCTGTATACTTCCCCGTAGTTATTAGATCATAAACAAAATCCTTGATAACTAATGCCGTTATAACTATCGATAAGCCTGAATTGTAGCTATTTAAACTATTGATGTTCCCGCTTTCATCATATCCGATCATATAATCTCGGAGAAATCCTTTTTGTATACCTAATAGTTTCAGTTTATCACCGTCAAAGCAATACACTGGAGACCCACTATTACCAGGACTGCTGAAACTGTCTATGATAACTTCGCCTCTTTTAGGAACTACTTGGGCTATCATCCCTTTCCTCGTTACGGGGTAATTTGCTGCATCTTCTATCCCTAACCCTTTAGGATATCCAGAAAAAAATACATCATGCCCTTCTTTTATTTCAGATTCAGAAAGGATATCGTCTTCAAGAGAAAATTTTGTTGCTTTTATCCCATAATATGGCTTCCCATCAGGGGAAATTTTTAAGTTAACATCTTGTGGTAGTGCGGGAGGTAATTTAAGCTGCAATAACGCCAAATCATAAGACTCGTGTACAGCAACAAGCTGTGTTTCGCAAAATGTTGGCTCGAGATCAGATAAATAAACCTTCGCTTTTATCTCATTAGATAATTTTAATTCATTGTCTATTATACGTTGTAAAATATGTTTATTCGTAACGATGAGCAATCCAGGTGACGTTGCGGTATCGATTAAAAAACCTGTACCAGTTTGTGGCGGTATTACGCTGCCATCTTGTCTCTTGAAGTTTGCTACAATAAATACTGTCGATTTCTTTCCTATTTCGACGATTTTTTCAATCTCTGAACCAAAAGAAATGGATGTACTCAAAAATAACGCGACTGTAACGCAAGTTACCACTGATACTTTTCTAACCATTAGACCCCCCCTCCCATCTTTCTACTTTTTAAGTATCTTCGCACTTATTACACAACTCCGGATCCTTTTCGGAGGGTTTGATGCCGAATAGCTTGGAGGCTATCCATTTGTACATAAACCCTTCCAGCGGGACCTTGCACTTTTTGCATCTTTTTATCATACAACTTATTCCCTCCTCTCTATTTAATCCGTTGACAATAATCAGGCTTATAGTGAGGCCAAAGATTCTTGACCAATAACCATCCGAGTCGTGTTAAATGAGATGCCCAACTATGATGTTCAACAGCCCCTTCCAGCCGACCCCTGTAATCTGTCCAAATAAGGCGCTTTCTCAATAGTTCTTGCATGGTCAGCTGAAACATGAGAATAGCATCTTCACCATAATCTCCTTTGAAAAATTCTGGTATATTACCTTGTAATTTCCCTTTTGCATCCCATTTTCCAAAAAGCCCTGGTTGTCCTGCTTCCGCCTGAGGATTTTGGTACATCTGAGCATAAAAATGAATGGTGCGAATTGCATCTATAGTAAGCCCATTGGAAACCTGTGTGACATATTTCTTACGATCTTCTTCCAAATTTCCAGCAGCAGATAAAAGCGCTTTCTTAATTTCGTCAATGTTTCCATTCGGATTATAAGAGACGACTCGGTTATTTCTAATATCAAAGTGTAACTCATCCAATGAATGCTGAGTAATAAGAATAATTTGAGAATTTGATTTAAAAGCCATTGCAATGCCAGTTTCAATCAAAACTCCAGCATTACCTCCTGTTAGATCGCCTATAAAAAAATGTGAACTGAGAATTTTCTTAACAATATCTTCTGTAATAACGTTGGCTGTACCTGGAATCTCCAAAGCTGTTTCAGGTAATAAGAATTCTTTGATTTCTCCTGTCCGCTCTCTATTTGCAGAATTTGTTGCCTCTCGAATAACTTTTTCCAAAACTTCTTTTGGATGGTAGCTAAAATGATCGGCTAAAGGCATCGCTACGAAAGAAGAATAAGCACCTGCGGAAAATTTTTCTGCAAGCGCCTCATCTCGGTAATTTGTATAAATAATTTCGGGATTCATAACCCATTCCTCTGTGTTTTTATCTCAATCATGGGTTGAGTTGGGACGTATTATCTTAAGACACTCCGCTTTTCTTCCCTTCGCATTCATTACACAACTCCGGGTTTTTTGAGGAGGGCTTGATGCCGAATAGTTTGGAGGCTATCCATTTATACATAAACCCTTCCAGCGGGACTTTGCACTTTTTGCATTTCTTAGGCATCTCTACCTACCATCCTCTTTATCTTAAAAGTTCTTAATTTATCCTTATGTATTTGCTGTTTCTCCCTTAACAACCGGGAAATATTCTTTTGTCTTCTTGTAATTCTTTCTCTCGGCATTATTTTAAGCCCTTACCATTACCAGCATCATTTTGAAACGTTCTGTCGCCTTTAAGGCGTGCGGATTGTTCGCCGGCATTATGATGATCTCGCCTGCCTTTAAATGGTGCGGCGTGCCGGAGATGGTGATCTCCGCCTTGCCGTCAAAGACGTAAACCAAGGCGTCGAACGGCGCGGTATGCTCGCTTAGCCCCTGCCCTTTATCAAAGGCAAAGAGAGTCACCGTGCCTTTATCCTTCTTTATTACCTCTTTGCTTACGACCGAGCCTTCCTGATAATCTACCAGATCATTCAGGCTGGCAACCTTTTCTTTTAACATTCCCCTCCCCTTCCATCATTTTTATGGGGTGAAATATTTTTACTTACTATATAATACCAAAAAACCCTCCGCAAATATTCACTAGCGGAGGGTTGTGACCGCATGTTTATTTCTGGAGGATAGGATTATCCTTCTTTCTTCTCCATAGTTTGCCCGCAACAGCTCTTTACTACCTCGCCTTCCTTGACTTCTCTCTCCTCTACTTTACCGCAAGCCTTGCAGACATATTTTGCTTTCTTTACAGGTTCACAACTTCCGCATCCCATAGTATCACCTCCCTTTGGTTAACTAACAAGTACAAGGATATGCTACCCCTTCAGGCAGCCTAAGTCAAATATAATTGCAGATTGTTAATCCAGGCATGCCGTATTCTTTCTTGCCTCTTCTTTATACGCCCGTATTTCGGACTCTTTTTGGGCGGTGGACCAGCCCAAAAGCCCTGCCATGATATTGGCGGATTCTTCGAGCTCTGCCAAACCGAGAGAACGGCTGTTGGACAGTTGGAGTCGGCGCGCTAAGAGATCAGTTAGACTGTTGGCCATTTCTTCTTTTACGGCCCTCTCTATAAGTGAGCGCATTCCTTCCGCTGATGCGGCCGAAGATGGCCCTTGCGCAGCCGTAACGCATTTCTTAATGGATTCCCGCTTTCGCGGGAATGACAGGATTACCCTATCCACCACCTGCTCGGCAAGGCGCCTGTATGTGGTATATTTGCCGCCGACCACTGATATCAGCCCCGCGCCGGACTCCTTGATAAAATGTTCCCGTGAGACCTTCCAAGGCGCCACACCTTGCGTGTTCATAAGCGGTCGCAGGCCCGCGTAAGTGGTTATTATCCCCTTCTTGTCTATCTGCTCATCCGGGAAGATCCTACGGGCCTCATTGAGCAGGTATTCGACATCATCAGAGGTAGCATAGACCTCATCGCAGGAACCCTTGAAATCCGTATCGGTCGTGCCGATTAATGTGTAGTCGCGCCACGGGATTACGAAAAGTATCCTTTTGTCTTTGCGCGCTGAAAAAAGTATCGCCCGAGTGACCGGCAATTTCTTGTATACGATATGTATCCCTTTAGTGGGACGCGTTATCGCGGGAGAATGCGGCTCATCCGCCCATACGAGCCGGTTAGACCAGGCGCCTGTGGCGTTGACTACGCACTGCGCGCGGATGGCAAATTTTTCTCCTCTAAGGGTGTCCTTAGCTTCCGCTCCAACCACCCTCCCATCCCTCTTTATAAATCCTTCGGCTTCGACCTTATTCGCGACACAACAGCCCGCCTGATAGGCGGAGATAGCGTTATCAAGACAGAGCCGGATATCGTCCATCTGGGCGTCACAATAAAGCACACCGCCCTTTAAACCTTTAGAGGTGATATCGCGCTCAAGCAACATGAGCTCATCTTTATTAAGCGGCCGGTGGCAATGTATATTACTCTTGCCTGCCAGCATGTCATAGATAAAGACGCCTGTCCTCATCATTATAAGCGGACGCGGGTCGCCTTTATATACCGGGATGATGAATTCAAGCGGATGGACTAAACGCGGGGTTGTCCTTAATAATATCCCTCGCTCATGCAGGGCTTCATAAATGAGATTTAAATTGAACTGCTCCAGATAGCGTATGCCGCCGTGAATTATCTTTGTGGTCTTTCCGCTCGCGCCGCTCGCGAAATCGTCCTTTTCAATGAGCGCTGTCTTTACCCCGCGCAGAGAGGCGTCGCGCGCGATGGCGCAGCCGTTTATGCCGCCGCCTATGACAAGAAGGTCAAAATCCTCTGTCTTAAGCCGCGCTATGTCGCGTTTCACGCGGACCTTGCTTTCCTTACCGCGCTCGACCAACCAGCATAGAGCGCTTTCCTCGCTGTATTTTTAATGCGAGGCGAAAAAGTCTTTTCTATAGCAAGCGTCTTTTTCAGTTCAGCCGCTGTCTTCCAGAATCCAACAGCCAACCCGGCTAACATCGCTGCTCCTTTTGCTGTCGTCTCGGTTATCTTGGGACGCACTATCTTTACGCCCAGCATATCCGCCTGAAACTGCATCAGCAGGTCATTGCGGCACGCCCCTCCGTCAACACGCAGAGATTTCAGTCTATGGCCTGTCTCCTTTTGCATAATATCAGCAATATCTTTTACCTGATACGCGATGGCCTCAAGTGTGGCGCGGATAATATGCGGCCTGCCTGTTCCGCGGGTGATGCCGGTCAGCGTGCCGCGCGCCCGGGAGTCCCAGTAGGGCGCTCCCAATCCCACAAATGCCGGGACAAAATATACTCCACCTGTATCCGGAACTTTCTTTGCCCAATCTTCGGTCTCGGCCGCGGTCTTTATAATTTTTAATTCGTCCCTCAGCCATTGCACAGCCGCGCCAGCGATAAAGACAGCCCCTTCCAGCGCGTAACAGGGCTTGCCATGAATATCGCAGGCAAGGGTCGTCAATAATCCTTTCCCGGAGAGCATAAATCTCTTGCCCGTATTCAACAAAAGAAAACACCCTGTGCCATAAGTATTCTTCATCTCACCTGCCGCAAAACAACCTTGGCCAAACAGGGCTGCCTGCTGGTCGCCCGCATCCCCTGCTATCGGCATGCCTGAAACAAGCCCGCAGGTATTTTTCGCGATATTACCGAATATGGAGCTTGAAGCCCTCACCTCGGGAAGAATCGCCTTCGGTATCTTCAGGATCTTAAGCAGCTGGTCATCCCACTTTTTGTCTTTGATGTTAAATATCAGGGTGCGGGAGGCGTTAGTATAGTCGGTCGCGTGGACTTTTCCGCCGGTCAGTTTCCAGATCAGCCACGTATCGACGGTGCCGAAACATATCTCTCCTGCTTCGGCGCGGCCGCGCAATCCCTTTACATTATCCAGAAGCCACTTGATCTTCGTCCCCGAAAAATAGGCATCGATGACGAGGCCGGTCTTCTTTTGAAAAAGCCCTGTATACCCTTCTTTCTTGAGTTTATCGCAAATCCCGGCAGTGCGCCGGCATTGCCATACGATAGCGTTATGAACCGGCCTGCCGGACTTCCTGTCCCAGAGAATAGTTGTCTCGCGCTGGTTAGTGATGCCTATAGCGGCGATATCAGATGGCTTGATATTTTTCAGGGAGAGGGCGTTCTTGACAACGTATTCCACAGAGCGCCATATCTCATCCGGGTCATGTTCAACCCAGCCCTCGCGCGGATATATCTGCCTAAACTCTTTGTAAGCGCTGGAAACAATATGGCCGGACTTATCGAATATATAAGCCCGGCTTCCTGTGGTCCCTTGATCAATGGCTAAAATATATTTCATAAATTAATATTCTACATCGACCGGCATGTCGTCCATAGACGGCATTTCCATGGACATCTTGCTGTAACCGGCGGGGATCTCGAAAAGCGAATCCGGCTGGCTGCCCATCTTTATGTTCTTATATTCCATCATCCAGCTTCCGTCTTCGGCGGCTGTTTTCACCGGCATTCCTATGTCGGGAGCAAGCCATTGGAATATGACCGTCTTTACCCCTGCAGCAGTATAGGCAATACGGTATTTATCGGTCATCCTGCCGTCTACCGTCTCCTTGCCTATTAGGGTTCTTTCTAACTCGCCGGGATATTTTTCCGAAGTAGCGGGAACGTTAGAAGGATTTAACGGCATCTCCATATACATCTTCTGCTCAGGCATAAGCATCCACATCACTTTTTTATCCAAACGGGTTATGGCGATGCCCTGCGGAGACTCCATTCTCGTTTTATCGTTGTTTATGAAGAGCTTTTGGGTAACAGTCCCCTCCTTCGAGGTAGTGACCATATCCCCGGAAAACTCCGCGGCCTGCGCCGTCACAGCCGTAAAAAATATCGCCATGCTCATCAATACAAACCTTA
>JAUYOH010000108.1 GCA_030695925.1 Candidatus Omnitrophota bacterium | reverse complement strand
GTAAAATAAATTAACTCAGGGGCTTGGCCGAGGCTATGATCTTTACGGGATGTTGGCGGCGCTTGAAAAGCGACAACTTCTCAATGGCTAACATAGAGGGGACACTTCCCATATTTTTTACTTGGAGAAATATGGTCGAGTAGGGCAGAGGCGCTAACCGGGCTTCTATGATGCCGACGTCTCCGTCGCCTCCTCATCAAACCGTGCATGAGGTTTTCCCTCACACGGCTTTCCGATAGCATTTCTTCAAAAGGCTTTCGCCCAGCTGACACGATAGTCATTGTATAATCCTAACCTTTCATAAAGATAGGTATCGGGATACGGCTTATAACCATAGCCTGACCTCGTCCTGCGTCTACGCATAAACTTTCTTATTCTCTGCGCAGTGTAAAACTTGATTTTGACGAATTTCTTTGAGGAATTGGCTGTCCTAAAATAGTTTACCCAACCTCTTAATACAGGTGCAAGTTCTTTAACTATATTCTCTACCTTTACAGGACGACGATAATCTACTATTTTCCTTATCCTTCCTCTTATGGCATTTTCAGCTTTATGGGAAGGATAAAAGTAGGCTACTCGCTTATCCTTACTGCCTCGTTTTAAGGCTTTGATAAAGGTAAAACCTAGAAAGTCAAATGTCTCACATTCAGCATTAAGTATGCGGGTTTTGCTTTGTTTAAGCCGCAATTGCAGATGGGTAACTAAATCTTTAAGTTTTGCCATTGTCTCTTGCGAGTGATGCTTGGACATAATCACCAAGTCATCAGCGTAACGGATAAGGCGGGCAGAATTATTTAAAGGCTTCCAGCTTTTATCTATATTGTTAAGATAGATATTGGCTAAGAGGGGCGAAATTACCCCGCCTTGAGGCGTGCCTTTGCTATCTGTCCACCTGTCAATACCGTCCATAACGCCTGCCTTAAGAAAGAGTTTTATTAGCCAGAGGATTTTTCCGTCAACCACCCTTTTGGCTACCATATCCAGAAGTTCTCGATGAGGAATTGAGCCAAAACAATCCTCAATATCCGTCTCGATTACTTCTTTGTAGCCAAAGTTGAGCAGTTTACGCACCTCAAGGGCAGCTTGTTGGCTTGACCTATTCGGTCTAAAGCCATAGGATGAGTCTGTAAAGTCTGCCTCGAAGATAGGCTCAATGACGAGCTTTAGGGCTGACTGCACAACTCTGTCCTTTATTGTTGGTATTGCAAGAGGTCTTTTATTCCCGTCTGATTTTGGAATATAGACCCTTCTTGCAGGTTGAGGGCGATATGTCCTTACCTTTAATTCCTGCTGGATACCCTCAAGGAAATTATCTACATCCGTAGATTCAATTTCCTCAAAGGTCTGTCCATCAATACCAGCTGCACCCTTGTTAGCTTTAACCCTTTCCCAAGCTTTCCTCAAAATATCCATTCGGTAAATCTTGTCATACAGCGCATAGAAGCGAAAGTCTGCGTTAGACTTTGCCTTAAGGTATAGTTTCCTCTGAAGTTCCTGAACATTATCCGTAGTTCTTAGGTCGTCTACCAATCTACTTTTAGTTCCTCCCCTCATCTGAAACCTATGCTAAAGTAGAGCCCCTTCGCATAAATAGAGTTTTAGTGTCTCTATTATTACAGCTAATACGGGCTCATCCGACTGCCTCTGCAATCTTTTCCCTTTCGGCTTACCTTATAGGAATTGATACTACTTACAGTAGGCTCTCCCAAGTTCCCTTCGTAAGCTTTCCCTGCATACCGTCCTTGATACCCCGAAAGAGAGCAAGCCTTCTTCTGCCTATTCATCCAGCCTGCTTGCAGACTTCCCCCAACAACTAAAGGGTCGTCCTCTTTAATAAAATAACGAGGCTACACACAGGTTCACTTTCGTTACGGTCTGCGGGTTTGCGTCGCCTTCCTATAGAAGACTTTGTCGGGTGGTTCAGAGAACCAGAGTTACCTCTTGCCTCTCACCCCTCGCTATGCGGCTGACAGACGTTTACCGCATCCTGAACGTTACATCAGGATAGATTACAAAGAACTTAACTTGGCACGCAATTGTTCTTTATTCATTTTACTCTATTGTTGACAATTTCCGCAAGCCAAGGTTCGACTATCTCTTTCATAAAAGTTTCCTTATCCTTAGGTATCGGTTTATACATATAGTGCGCATAAAGAGGAATTATGTCATCTGAATCGATACCCGCAACTTTTTGATGAAATTTGCCTATTAATAATTTATTCGCTTTTTCCCAGCTTATGCCATATTCCTTCTCAAACAATTCATATTTTAATGTTGTTTGTTTAGGATGTGTACTCCTATATCCGTCCCAAAACCGCAACACAAAAACATCTGAGATTATCTTAGGAAACGGCTTTATAATATCTAACCCTGAAGCTAAGAAAAATCTACCTAGATCTGTAAAATAATATATCCATGAAATATTGTTAGGATAAATTTCAATATTAAT
>JAUYOH010000011.1 GCA_030695925.1 Candidatus Omnitrophota bacterium | reverse complement strand
CATCTGTATAGTGTCTATCTTATGCTTTATAGTGAACTTTAAGGTCTCCCATATGGCACTTTTGCCGTCATCCTCCCCCCCCAGGATAAACATGCCGTGGATCTTTATCTTTCTTCTGTGAAAGGAACGGATAGCGCTCACGATCTCATCAAGGGTCTGCCTCTTCTGGTAGGCCTGTAACGTCATGGGATTTATGGACTCGAACCCAACGCAGACGGCCCTGCATCCTGCATCGGCCATGAGCCTTAAGAGCTCTTTATCTTTGGCGGCATCACAGCGCACCTGGCAGTTCCAATGATTTATCTTATTCTTTAACAGAAGTTCCAGCAGGAGCCGTGTGCGTTTCGGATCGGCTGTAAAGTTGTCGTCTACGAAGAAGAACGATCTCGTGTGCCTTGACTTCATCTCTTTGATGATATTTTCGGCGCTGCGGAAACGGTATTTGCGGCCGAAGATCTTTGTGACCGAGCAGAAACTGCAGTCAAAAGGGCATCCTCTTGACGTAGAGATAGGCATGGTAAGAAACGAAGGCCAAAAGCCTTTGATCAATGTGAAGTCGGGATTAGGCAGGGTGTCCAGATCCTGAACCGGCGTGCCGTAAACGATAGGCGCAATTCTCTTGCCTTCAACTACATCGACAATAACATCGTCGGCCTCTCCCACTACGACCTGCCTGCAGAACGGAAGAGCCTCATCCGGAAGCAGGCTTGCGTGAACGCCTCCAATGATTACCTTCTCTTTGGGGAATTGCTTGGCTATCTCATAACCCCGCTTGGCCGTTGAAGTCAAAATGGAGATGCCGATTAGATCCGCGCCGAGCTTCGAATAATCGGGCTTATGAATATCTTCGTTGTAGATCTCGACCTCATGCCCCCTCTTTTTTAAGATGGTCCCGAGGTAGACCGGGCCCAATAGAGGCATGGACGACTTACTGTAGACATTTCCCTCTGAAGCGGTAGGCTCTATGAAAACTATCTTCATTAGTTTTATTGTACTCCTGCCCCTGCCATTTGTCCATCGGTATTTCTACACTTGAGGTTTAGCGCTTTCAGTGGTATAATAATAAACTCCGGGATTTCCCCGGGTTAAAAGGAGGATACGTTGGCAAGAGATAACTATTCATATAAGAAGTATGCCAGGGAGCTGGCAAAGAAGAAGAAGAAAGAAGAGAAGCTGCAGCGTAAGCTCGATAAGAAAAACGCTAAGTCCGCGGAGGAGCCGGGGCAGGTTTCAGGTGAGGATGCCGCCGCAAAGGCCGGCCTTTAATATCCTTGCCGAAATTAAAGACCTCTTTTTATCATATAACGGCATTTTTGAATTATTTAAAAATAATGCTGGACAATCCCGCGAAATAAGGATATAATATTTCGGATAGTAAATAAAGTTGGAAATCTTGAACCTCAAGGTAAGGATTGCTAAACTTGAGGTTTTTTTATCTATAACTGTTATTTACTATTAATCTTAGCGGGAGGAGGTAGTAAATAATGGTAAAAGGGAAAGTGAAGTGGTTTAATGACGCCAAAGGCTATGGCTTCATCACTCCTGAGAATGGCAAGGATGTATTCGTGCATCACAGCGTCATCCAGGGTGATGGTTTCAAGTCTTTGAAGGAAGGTGAGGAAGTTGAATTCGAGATTACTCAAGGACCTAAAGGCGAACAGGCCACGAACGTAAAAAAGCTGTAAAGAGTAAAGCTGTAATATGACAACGAGACCCGGCATCAAGCCGGGTCTCGTGTTTTATGCGGATGATTCTATTTTATACTTTTCAGATACTTATAATAATCACTATCGGTGGTCAGTATGATCGTGGTTTTATCATCGATGGTCGTTTTATACGTCTCGAATGTTTTTAAAAATGAGTAAAAGTCGGCGTCCTGATCGTATGCGCGGGCATAGATACCGATCGCTTCGGCGTCCGCTTTTCCCATAATTATCTGCGCCTGCCGATACGCCTCGGAGGTGATCAATTTTAATTCTTTCGCCACC
>JAUYOH010000104.1 GCA_030695925.1 Candidatus Omnitrophota bacterium | reverse complement strand
ATATGAGGTGACTATTGAACGCGAGGACCAGAAAGTAAATATTAACGCTCTCGATGAGACGGATTATCCGTGGATATCTACTCTGACGGCTAACGGGCTAAGTAATAACGATATCGCCAAGATCATTGACTATAGAGACGCGAATTCGGATGTCACTACACAGATTCTGACTTCAGGCTCTGGCGGTCCGCAGGTCGCCACAGGGGATGAAACCAACGCCAAAAATGCCCCTTATGCCACCGTAGAAGAACTCAGGGTCGTCTTAAACGATAATAATAAGTATAACGGTATTAAGGATATCGTCACGGTTTCCGCGCCCATAATCAGAGGCGGCTTAATAGGAAAGTATTATGTGAACAAGACCGGTTTCAGCAAAGACACGATCCTGAATCTGTCCTATTATAAAGGCAAAGTCGTAGAGCTTGGGAAGGTAAGGGAATTGTGGCTAGGGGGTACAGATAGTTGGGACGAGACTCATGATGCCGAATGGGCCGGCGGGTATTTAGTAAACGAGCAGTTCGGGATAGACCAATTTGGTGTGATCTTTACGGGTTTTGTTTATGTGCCGCTGAATAAGGTGGGCAGCTCCATTACCTTTTATCTTCGTACCGACGACGGTTCAAGGCTTTGGCTTGACGGACAAAGGGAGATCAATATGTGGCAGGACCAAGGCATGACTGAGACAAGCGGAAGTCATACCTTTAATTCCGCAGGTTGGCATCCTATTACGATTGAATATTATGATCAGGGAGGTGCCAATGGATGCGAGCTAAAGTGGGACGGCTTGGGTTCCAAAGATTATGTTCCAGCAGAGTATCTTGGTTATCACCCCCCACCATATGCCGGTCCCTATGCGGCGACGACAGCGACCGAGACGACTTATAACTCCGCGGGTTTTTACAAGATAACTTCGACCGGAAAAGTAAAGACAGCGGCAGGGGCTGTATTAGCTAAGAAGAAGATCGCCGCAGAAACAAGAATTTTTGGGGCATGGACCCAGACTACACGAGCGGAATTTTATGCTCCGTGGTTTTCCACGCTCAACGATTTTACCGACGGGGAGTTCTTGAATGTGACTTGGCTGAACAGCTGTCCGACTAGCGAGGGAACCAGCCCGAACGCCCTAAAATTAGGATTTTGGGACAATTTTGATGAGGATTGCGCTTATTCGGTAAATAATCTTAGGGAAGAAAGGCTGCCGTCAGCTCCTTCTAATGATGACACCAATTGGAACAAATTTCAGGATTGCGGTCTTGATGGGGATACGGATAGAGAATTTTCCATAACAGCAGCACAAAGTGAGAACAAGGCGGTAGAGCTTAATGGTTATTATTATTATGTGGACAACAGGACCGGTTATGATTTATTTACCCAGTGTTGGGAGATGGACGCAGAAAGCCCTTCGGAGCGGACAGCGACAGCTTGGGATGTCGGCTGGTTTAATCTCAAACATTCTTTTATCCTTCAAGGCGAATCCGATTTTAAAGGTGGAACAAACCTTCGAAATTATTATAATCTCATGAAGCAAGATTATGTGGCTATTTACGGTGCCGATAGAGGTATTAGCGAGTTAAATTTGGCCAGTAACTACGATGGGACTTGGAATTCACAAGCAGACATTAATCCGTATAGAAAAAGCAAGGTTTTAAAAGTTGTAGGCATCTCGAATAGTTTCCAGGCTTACATAGACGGTATTGCCGGCGCGCAAAAAAGTAGAGACGAAAATAATCCGGCTTGTGCGGTGTTATCTAGTTATAACGCAGATCGGGTAGACGACCCATTAGGAAGCGGAAACTGGCAAGACCAAGGCCCCCTTACTACTTATTGGGATAATTTTAACTGGATTCCTCAAAAAGGTTTTTTTGCTTCCGCTCCATTTTGTGAGATTGTCGCCGCAGAGGAAGGTGGAGTAAACTGGGGATATATCTCTTGGAATGAGGTATTGCCGTCAGGTAAAGCGATCTCTATGGAAGGTAGAACAGCCGATGCGTTAACAGGGCTTACCAGCGACCCTTCAACGTGGGGGTCGTGGGGGGTAACTTATAGCAGCTCTAACGGTCAGGCCCTGAATTTAAATAATGCTAAGTTCTTTCAGTATAAAGTTATTATGACCGATACGGCTCAGGATGGGGTCAGGCCCGTATTTAAGGACGTTACCATAACATATCTTCCACAGGCAGAAATGCTATATCAACGTACGGAGATAGAGTGAATATTATGACAAGATTTGATAAGGTAATAACATTAAGTTTGATTATAAGCCTTTCTATGGTTATGTTTAGTTCTGTTGCGGCCGCCGAATCCAAAAAAGAGGGTAAAAAGATATATATACCAGAGGATTACAAGACTATTAAAGAGGCACTGCAGAATTCAGAGGAAGGCGATAAAATTTATGTAAAGGCGGGAGTTTACGAAGAACCGTCAGGTTTACGGCTGAAAGACGGACGTGAACTTCATGGTGATGGAGCAGATAAGACGAAAGTTACTTTAGGCGGCGTAGGAATGATTCTAGCCGGTAACAATATAATAAAAGGGATCGGATTTAAATTAAAGACGGGGCAGATATATCTGAATGCGGCGGATAATACGACATTGCAGAATTGCTTAATAGAGGGAACGGGCGGGATCGGTAACGGCCTATTTATCGAAAAGAGCGAGAACGTAAATATTATGAATTGTTCGATTGTAAATTTCACTAAAGGGGTTTTTGTCCGCTATCCTCCGGTTAGCCTCCTTCTGAAAAATTCCATCATTAGCAACAATAGGCTATTCGGGGTTCATATTGGTTTCAATGAAACTGAAGGGGTTCATTTTAGTAATATTACAGGAAAGCCGACCGAGCCGAAGAAGAAAGGCGGCGGAGAGATAAAAGTAACCTTAGAATATAACGATGTATGGGGTTCATCGCGTAATTATTACGGCATAGAAGCCGGTGAGCACGATATATCGAAAGACCCCAAATTCGTAAGTGAAAGCAATTACCATTTACAGCCGGGCTCGCCTTGTATCGATGCCGGCGACCCTGATTCAAAATATAATGACCCCGATGGTTCGAGAAGCGATATGGGCGCGCTACCTTATGGCGTCAAGAATGAATAGTATTTTCTTGCCCTTCCGAAAGAAATAATTGACAACTTAGAGTTTCTCTTATAAAATATAGCACAACACTATGGGAAAACGCGCGTTAGGTATAGATATAGGTGCGGGCTCGGTCAAACTCGTCGAGCTCGAAAAGACCTCCGAGGGAACCCAACTCCTTCGAGCGAAATTCTTCGACTTAACCCAGCATGCCGACCAGGAAAAAAGAGACGCGTTAATCAAGACAAGCATAGAAGGGCTCCTGAGGACGGAGAAGATACGTGGCGGAAAATCCGTGGTCTCGCTCTCCGGCCAGTCGGTATTCATAAGGTTCTTAAAGCTTCCCAAAATCCAAAAAGGCAAGATAGACAGGATCATAAAATATGAGGCTCAGCAGCAGGTCCCGTTTCCTCTGGAGAAGATAACCTGGGATCACCAGATCTTCGGTGCCGCCGCCGGGCCTGAGGAAGACGTCTTATTCGTGGCGGCAAA
This sequence comes from Candidatus Omnitrophota bacterium, assembly GCA_030695925.1. Classification (GTDB taxonomy): domain Bacteria; phylum Omnitrophota; class Gorgyraeia; order Pluralincolimonadales; family Pluralincolimonadaceae; genus JAGUXU01. The sequence continues at coordinate 50,758 of JAUYOH010000104.1, read as the reverse complement.
GAAAGATATCGTCGAGACCACTTTAGGCTATCTTTCCAATACTGGTCTTGACGTTGAACTCGTGGATATAAGCCCTCTGGCGCTCTTAAACGCCATAACGTTCAACGAGCCTTTAAAGCGCGGCATAATAATCGATATAGGGGCTAAGGCCACAAATCTGATAATTGTAGAGGAGAAAGGGTTTTGGGGAAGGTCGATATTGATCGCGGGTGACGAAATGACCCACGCCATCGCCTCCAAACTTAATATACCCTTCGATAAGGCCGAAGAGTTAAAGAAGAGAGAAGGCGTGGTCTTGTCCGCTGATATGCCGTCCGATCTGCCTCCAACCTCTAAAGAAGTCGCGAACATACTAAGTCCCGTATTATCGGATTTAGTCGCCTCGATCGTCCAGTCGCTGGAATTTTATCGGACTAAGCAAAACCGCGACCTTCCGTTTAATGAAGTGATCCTCTCGGGCGGCGGTTCCAAATTGAAAGGCATCGAGAATTTTTTAGCCAAGAATCTGGGCATGCAGATAAGGCGCGCCAACCTCGTTCAAAAGATAAAATGTCCCTCGAATCTAAGGGTGGATGCCGATTTTCAAACGAGGTTCGGCTCCGCTATCGGACTGGCGCTGCGCCTTATCCAGAAATGCCCGGCCCGCATCGATCTCTTACCCTTCGAGAGAAAGGCGGAGAGAGATTTTAAGAAGGAGAGACTCTACATCATCGCCGCTGGCCTGCTTCTTGCCGTGATACCTCTGACCATCGCCCTTAATATCTCATCGCGCGCGGGAAATTTCAAATCAGAGCTTAAATTGATAAACGGCCTTCTCACAAAATATGAAGTCGTGAAAGACAGGACAGCGACATTAAAAACAGATATCAAAAAGGCGGACGCGAAGATCAAACCTTTCAGGGACCTGACCGTCAAGAGGGCGCTTTTATTGGAGGTATTATTAGAGGTGGAAAAGCTTCTTCCTTTTGATACATGGCTTACCGCTTTTACGGACGACAAAGGTTATGTGGTCCTTGATGGGAAGACTCTCTCTAATCTCTCGACTATAACCGAGTACAAGAAACGTCTTGAGTCCTCGCCGCTGTTCGAGGCGGTCGAGATACTCTATGCCAGCCTGCCGAGGCAATCCGAAGAAGACGGCGGCCAGATCAGGGATTTTTCCATCAAGTTTAAACTAAAAGACATGCCGGAAGAAAAACAGGCGGCGAAGGGAAAGTAAGAATATGGTTAAGATTACAGGGACAGCGGGCCCGACCAAACTTATACTAGCGATACTTTTTGTGTTGTCGTTCGCGTACTTGATCGTGGCGGTCTATCAGGTCTCCTCTTTAGAAAAATCCGTAGAGCACAAACAGAAAGAACTCGAGACATACCAAAAAGACGGCCTGACCAAGCTTAACCGTGAGAAAGTGAGGCTCGAGAAGCAGCTGAAGGCGATTGAAAGTTCTTACGATGAGATCACCGGTCTGGTCGCGCCCAATCCGAAATCGAGAATGTCCAAGGATCCGGGAGACCCCCTTAAGTTCAAGGAAGAGTTATATAAGGTCCAAAACAAGTTAAAGGAAGACGGCAAGTCCGTAAATTTTGAATTCCCGTTCTGGCTGGGGTTCGATAAGTACGAGCACGATATCCCCACCGCCGCCGACCTGCCCCTGAGAGTCAAGCAACTCGATATCATCAAAGAAGCGGGCACTCTGATGTTAAATAACAAGATCTCCACGATTGCCGCCGTGGAATTCGGCGATATCAAGAATATATCCGCGGAAGGCGGGAAGGACATCGTATATAAGGAATTTCCCCTTAAGATCGGATTTGTGTGTACAAATGAAAATCTTATAAATTTCTTACATACCCTGACTATTTCAGACATAGCGTTTAAAGTGGATTATATGAAGTTAAAGGCCTCGGAAGCGAAGGCCGAGGGGAAAGGCGATCTGTCGGTCGAACTCATTATTACCGCGGCCGTCTTTCCTTAAGACCCTTCCTTAATGGATAGGAAGGTCTATCCTGTGGATAAGGTGACGATATGAAAGAGATATACAAGATAAGCACTGTAGTTTTATTCATACTTTGGCTTCTCGTAATGTGGAAGCTGCCGACGGTCCTTTCTCCCAAAGGCGTCGCCATTACGCCGGAAGAAGACGCCTCATCACCATCTGTCGTGGCCTCTCGGAACGGCCAAGGCGGCCAGAGCGCGGAAGGCATTTCTTATTCGGACATAATAGAACGACTAAAGTCTCCTTCCCCCATATCCAGATACAATGAGTTAATTACGCGAAATATCTTTCTAAGGCCGGAGAAACCGCAGGTCATCTTTACGCCCGATAGCCTTAAATTGGTATCGGTTCAGCCTGTCCGCCTTCCGTTTATGTATAACGGTTTCATTCAGATCCCCGATGGCACGATAATCGGTCAGATAAGCTGGTCGGGCAAGACCTATTTCGTTAAAAAAAGCGGAAAGTTCAAAGATTATAAAGTCATAGGTATAGACAAAAAGGCGATGACGGTGGAAAATAAAGACGGTCAGCTCTTAGTCTTAGATTACAAAAAGCCCGTAAAAGGCACGGAACTTATCGCGAAGCTTTATAATTCAATAGATGAGAAGACCTATGAAGTCCGCAAAGAGGACCAGATAAGCGGATATAAAATCCTTGACATAAAAACGGATAGTGTGATATTATATGGCCAAAATAAGCAGTGGGTAATAAATAAGGAGAGATAACGTAAATGGATATAATAAGGAGACTTAAAAAGAAGAGCGTAATTGTGTTTTTTATCCCGTTGGCTTTTAATACGTTCTTTATTATCTCATTATTGGAAGCGAAGACAGGCGGATCCGACGAATCTTTTGAGGCTAAGATAATCGAAGAGGAGCTATCAAGAGAGAAGCGCGTTGAGAAGAAATCTATTGTTTCCAGCCTCTTTAATGAAGCAAAGGCCAGTTATGAAGCGAAAGATTATGAGGCCGCGAAACAGTTGTTCGAGAAGGTCGTCCAGATGGACCCGAAAAATAAAAGCGCGAGGCATTACGTAGAACTTTGCGATGATGCCATATCAAAAGAGATACCTCTGACCGTTTCCGGGTCCTTGGTAAAACGCGGGAAGGCCAATTATAATAAAAAACAATATGCGGCGGCGATAGCCGATTTTGAGACCGCGTTGGCGTCAAATCCCAGTGATTCCGAAGCTCAGGAATGGATTGCCAAAGCGCAGGCGGCATTTGCTAATGCAAAACAATCCGAGCGATTGAAAGATAAGAAGGCGGCCGCGAGAGAAGACGAGAAAGGAACAATCAGGGAAAGGAATGTGGCGAAGGTAGAGAAAGACGCCGCGGAACAAGCGATGCTGCTCGACGTAGATAAGGGATGGTTGCCGCCTGAGAAACTGCCTCGCGAGGAGATGCAGGTAGAAGAGATCGTCTCTCCGGAGGAGTTAGCCGATAAGGAAGCTAAGAAAAAACTCGAAGAAAAGATGGCGAGCGTTGTAGTACCGGCTCTTTCGGTCACGGACGCCGACGTTCAGGACCTGATCCGTCAATTGATGGAATTGACCGGTGTCACAATTGTCGTCGATGAAGTGAAGATATCCGAACTGACAAAAGATAAGCCGATAAAGATATCCCTTATTACCGCCAATCCGATGCCCCTTCTTGATATCCTGAACATAGCCTTTAGGACAACGTCGTTAGGCTATAAGGTCGAGGCAAACTATGTTTTAGTCTCCACTAAAGATGAGATCAGTAAAGAGGAACTCGTGACAAGGACATATCGGTTAAAGTACGGCGTGCGCCAGACGAGAAAAGTGGAGTTAGAGAAGCTGGAATAATATGAAAAAAATATCGGCCTTACTATTGATGGCAGTGCTATTCTCGATCCCCCAGATGAACGCCTTTTCGCAGGAAGAGACCCAGCTGACCATCAAAGATTACCTTGAGAAGGCGCTTCCGCCCGAAGAGGGAAGGAAGGTAGCCTATAACGAACAGGCAAAATTACTCACCGTCACTGATACGAAGACCAACCACAAACTTATAAGACAATTAATCGAGCAGTTTGAGATAGGCCAGAAACAGGTCATAATAGAGGCCCGTTTTGTGGAGATAGATGAGACGGACTTGGCGGAATTGGGTATCGAATGGGATTTCTATCAGGACGGTAATCAGACATCAGTCTCAAAGAATAAGTCGTGGTTCCATAAACCTACAATAAGCGGCACAGGCACATATCATGGAGTACAATGGGATGACAGCACTACCGTTACCTTTCCGAAAGTAGGCAACCTGGCAGGGCAGTTTTGGATTTCTAAGACGACCTCAGCCGGTGATTATATCATCAGTAACTTAAGAGCGCTGGAGCAGGAAGGCAAGGCAAATCTCCTATCCGCCCCGAAGGTCACGACAGTCTCGGGACAGATGGCCAATATCCAGGTCACAAGGACATACCCGTATGTCTCGGATTTTACGCTCGAGAATATAGGGACGGCAGAGTTCCCGAGATGGAATTATAAATTGACGCTTGCCGAGAAACCTATCGGTATATCACTTGAAGTCACGCCGTACGTCGGTGAGGGCACAAATACCATAACTTTAGATCTTCATCCCGAGGTAAGCGTCCTGAAAAGTCAGGTCAGGATATCAAACCTGACAGGGCTCGGCGCGACGGCAGGAACGCCTATTATCTCAGCCGACTTAGGCTGGCCTGTCGTGGATGTAAGATCTACGCAGACGAGCATGGCTGTCGATAGCGGCCAGACGGTAATCTTAGGCGGAATGATAAAAGATGACGAGAAGATAACAAAAAGAAAAGTTCCTCTTTTAGGGGACATTCCGTTATTGGGTAGGGCATTCCAGTACGATTATAAGAACCGGCGCAAGATTAACCTGCTTATCTTTATTACGGCAAGCATAATGACGGCTGACGGTGACATCATAAGATGAAAAAAAGATATGGTCCATTTTATGGTTTAATATTTTCATTGTTTTTGACGGTAAGCCTTTTGGCCGTGACAAGTCCTCTGTTCGCGCAAGAGGAAGAATCCGAGACGACCGAGTCAGGCGGACAATCCATCAGGGATTACCTCGAGCAGGCGCTACCCGCTAATCCTAATAGAAGGATCGTCTTAGATGAGACGACCGGTATGCTTACAGTCACGGATACACCGAGCAACCAGCAGGTCGTAAAGGAACTGATAAAGCTCTGGGACGTAGGCACCAAGCAGGTCCGCATTCAGGCAAAATTTGTGGAAGTAGATGTGACCGCGCTCGGAGAGCTGGGAGTCGAATGGTTTTGGCGTCGGAATCAGAACACAACACTCAAGCGGGACTTGGGGATCAATGTCATTACTCCTCCTGTAAGCAGCAATTCGCCTTATACTTTTGGGACCGCTACCGAGACTTCCGGGTTAGGTATTGAAATCGGAAAGAGTATGTTGACTGGAAGCCAGTTATGGGTCTATATCAAGGCGCTTGAAGAGGAGGGGAAAGCGAACCTGTTGTCTTCTCCGTCGGTCACGACATTATCCGGACAGATGGCCAATATCCAGATGGCCAATATCCTTCCTTACGCCTCCGATTTCGAGAGGACGAATATAGGTACCACGGCCGCTCCTATCATGGTTGAAAAATATAAAGTCACCGAGAAGGTAAGCGGAATAACCCTTGAGGTGACGCCGAAAGTCGCGGGAGAAAGTAAGATCATCACTATGGATATTCATCCTGAGGTCACCGTTGTAGTCAGACAGATACCTATCTCTACTTCCGCGGATTTTCCCACCAATCTGGGTTATCCCTTAATGGATACCAGATCTGCCCAGACATCGGTGGTCATAAAGAGCGGCCAGACTGTCGTCTTAGGCGGCCTGATCAGGGAAGATGAGACGATAACCGAACGTAAGACTCCTTTTCTGGGAGATATACCTATACTGGGTTATTTATTTAAGACAAAGCACGTAGAGAAACAGAAGAAGAATCTGGTCATCTTCTTAACCGCCACGATAATAGATTCGAGAGGAGAGCCGATTATATGAAACGCGCCTTTTATTTGATCTCGTTGTTCGTCTTGTCAGGGCTGTTGGCAATGTCTTTTATTACTTCGGCCCAAGCCGAGACAAAAGGTAAGCCTAAGAAAGAAGTAATACTTACCACCACAGATATCAAGGATTCCTACAAGGTCATCGGGATAATCTCAACAAGGACCGGCGAGACAAACCTCGATACCTTAAATGATAAATTGAAGGAGGCAGCAAAGGATTTAGGCGCCGATTACGTCATAGGCGTCCGCTATTTTTATGTGCAGGGTGGTTATCTATATGCCTATGGGACGGCGGTAAAGATTAAGGAATAAAACGTTCAAGACCGGATGAGTTCACGCCTTTTTTATATTCCCGCGAAATACCTACTTTAAGAATGTATTCAATGTATTCAAAGATACTTTATTCTGCCGTATTTGTCATCCTGACCCTCGTTAGCGCGGGTAGCGCTTTCGCCGCTTCCCCTGTGCAGACCGAGCATTTCAGGATCATGGCCTTCGGAGGGACCGTTCCGCAGGAGAAACTTAAAAGGATAGGGCAGAATCTAGAATCCGCTTACGCCGATATATTTACTTTTTTGGGCGTAGACCCATACAAATCCGGGAAGATAGAGGTAAGCGTATATCTGAAACCTCAGGCGGGCAGAGGCCTGAGGGCGAGCGCCGGAGAGGCGCATATAAATTTAGACGCGGATTTTAACGATATGGAGCTCTTAAGGCACGAATTAACTCACATTGTCATACACAAACCTCTGCCGAGTGCTCCTACGTGGTTCCATGAGGGGTTGGCCCAATATATCGGATCCGGTGATATAAGGCAGAGTAACTGGAATTCAAGGCCGCCATTCAAAGATTTTTCCTTTACAAGATTAGAGGCGAATTTCGGGGCCAGCAGGACCGAAGCGGATGCTTATTATTACGCATGGTCAATCATGTCATACCTAGTGGATGTCTACGGGAAGGAAAAGTTAAAGCAGGTATTCAAGGAAAGCGGATTTTTCAAAGACAGATTCGCTAAGGCCTATGGGGTAGGGCTTAAGGACATGGAACAAAAAGCGGACGATATATTTAATAAGTATAAACCAAATTCCCAATAAGATGTCCATCAGCGCAAATTCCAAAAATTAGATTATAATGAGACGCGACAAATTATTTTTAATCGACGGAAATTCATTTTGTTACAGGGCTTTTTATGCCATCAGGAACCTCTCAACATCAAAAGGGCAGCCCACGAACGCCGTATACGGGTTCATCAGCATGATCAACAAGATAATAAAGGAAGAGAAACCCGAGTCCTTGGCGATAGCCTTCGACTTAAAGGGGCCGACCTTCAGGCATGAAAAATTCAAGGACTATAAGATCCACAGGAAACCGATGCCCGATGAATTGATCGAGCAGATGCCCATAATAAAAGAGGTTGTCAAGGGCTATAACATCCCCCTATTTGAGATGCAGGGTTATGAAGCGGATGATGTCCTCGCGACCCTCGCGAAAAAGGCTGAGAAGAAGGAATACGAGGTCTATATCGCCACCGGCGACAAGGACATGCTCCAATTAGTTAATTCCTGCATAAAAGTTTATAATGTCCACAAAGACGGGTTGATATACGATAAGGAAAAAGTCAAAGAGCGCTACGGAGTGGGGCCGGATAAGATAGTGGACCTGATAGCGCTGATGGGGGATTCCTCCGATAATATACCGGGGGTGGCCGGCATAGGAGAGGTCACGGCAAGACAATTGATCGAGAAGTTCGGCAGTTTGGACAAAGTGCTCTCAGGTACAGATAAGATCGAATCCGAGAGCCTGCGAAGAAAATTGAAAGAATCCATGGACCAGGCGAGGTTAAGCAAGGAACTAGCGACCGTAGATACCGATGTCCCTCTCGATATAGATTTTGACGAGTTAAAACTGAAAGAACCGGACAGGGACAGGTTATATGAACTGTTTACCGAGCTTGAATTTAAGAGCCTGATGAAGAATTTTGAGCCCGTCGGGCAGCAAATAGGCGGGAAATACACGCTTATCAGCGACGAGGATGAGCTGGCGAAGATAATAAAGGAGTTAGTAAAGTGCAGGGAATTCGCTTTGGACTTTGAGACGACCGGGACGGACCCGTTGACATGCGAGCCGGTGGGTGTTTCGTTCTGCTGGAAAGAGGCACAGGCATATTACGTGCCGATCAAAGACGAGGCAGGAGGTTTTGAGGCGGGATATCTGTTGTCGAAGTTAAAGCCCGTGATCGAGGATGCCAAAAAGATTAAGATAGGGCAGAATATAAAATTCGAGAAAGCGCTCTTGGCGGTCAACGGGGTCGAGTTGAACGGCACCCTCTTCGACACGATGGTAGCATCGTATCTCCTGAATCCCTCAAAGCTAAATCACAACCTCGGAGATATCCTGCAGGAATATCTGCAATTAAGGAAGACGCCGATTTCCGATCTGCTTGGAAAGGGCAAGGGCAAGATCACGATGAAAGAAGTCGACACGGAGACTATTAAAAACTATTGCTGTCAGGATTCGGACGCCGCCTTCAGGTTAAAGCAGGTACTTGAGCCGCAACTTGGCGAGAAGGACCTAAGCGAATTATTTTATGAAGTGGAGATGCCGCTGGTGGACTGCCTTACCGATATGGAATTAGCCGGTGTCGCGATTGACCTCGATTTCCTGTCGGCCATGTCGAAGGATCTGGATAAACAACTGCGGGTACTTACGTCCGAGATACATGAGATTGCCGGTTCCGAGTTCAATATAAATTCACCGAAGCAATTGGGCGAGGTGCTGTTCGGGAAACTGGGGTTGCCCGTAGTCAAGAAGACCAAGACCGGCCCGTCGACCGACGTGGAAGTTTTAGAGGTTTTATCGGCGGTACATGCGCTTCCGGCATCGCTCTTGAAATACCGCGAACTTTCTAAATTGAAGTCGACATATGTCGATGCTTTGCCCGAATTGATAAACCCGAAGACGGGCCGCGTCCATACCTCTTTCAACCAGACCGTGACTGCCACAGGGCGCCTGAGTTCTTCCGATCCCAACCTTCAGAACATACCGGTAAAGACGGAGGCCGGAAGGCAGATAAGGAAGGCCTTTATCGCCGGCCGGAAGGATTGCGTTATAATGTCGGCAGATTATTCACAGATCGAACTCAGGGTACTGGCCCATTTCTCAGGCGATAAGGAACTTGTGGAGGCATTTAAGGAAGACAGGGATATCCACGCGCATACGGCTTCTCTTGTATTCGGCGTGGACGAGGCCGCCGTGACACCCGAGATGCGTTCTATCGCCAAGACCGTGAACTTCGGGATAGTTTACGGGATGAGCCCGTATGGCCTGGCGAGAGACCTGAAGATAGAGCCCTCGAAGGCGAAGGAATTTATAGACTCATATTTCGAGCGGTACGGAAGGATCAAGGTCTACTTTGAGGAGATGATAGAGGAGGCCAGGGAAAAAGGTTATGTCACGACCATATTAAACCGCAGGAGATACATCCCCGAGATAAACAGCCATAATAATTCCTTAAGGCAGTTTGCCGAGAGGACGGCGGTAAACACGCCCATACAGGGTTCGGCCGCCGATTTGATCAAAGTCGCGATGATAAATATCCACAGGACGATAAAGGAGGAAGGCCTGGAATCCAGGATGATACTCCAGGTCCACGATGAACTGGTCTTTGAGGTACGGAAGGACGAAGTCGAACAGATGAGGAAGATAGTCAAGGCGAAGATGGAGCAGGCGGCGAAGTTAAAGGTGCCGATAAAAGTCCAGATCAAAGTCGGCAAGAACTGGCTGGAGGCGGCATAAAGATGGCGGAAGGCAAGAAGAAATTAAAGGTCTTATTCGCTTCGAGCGAGGTCGCTCCTTTCTCGAAGACCGGCGGACTGGCTGACGTAGCGGGAAGTTTACCGGTGGCGCTTCATAAGGCGGGCATTGACATCAGGGTAGTCACGCCAAGGTATAAATCCATCAATATCTTCGGCAGCGAAGCGAGATTAAACGGCAGAGTGCCGGTCTATTTTATAGAGAACGACGCATATTTTATGAGGGATAACCTCTACGGAGACGAAAAGGGCGATTATTCAGATAACCTTGACAGGTTCGTCTTTTTCTCGAAAAGGATCCCGGAACTATTAAAAGAGATAGATTTCAAGCCGGATATCATACATTGTAACGACTGGCAGACGGCTCTGGTGCCGGTATATCTTAAGGAGATATACGGGACGGACCCCTTCTACTCGGGGATAAAGACGGTAATGACCATACACAATATCGCGTATCAGGGCCTTTTCCCAAAGAGCGAATTCCATAAGATAGGACTTCCGTGGGATTATTTTACCGTTCATCGGCTGGAGTTCTACGATAAGGTGAATATATTAAAAGGCGGACTGGTATTCGCGGACCTCATTACGACTGTCTCTCCCACCTACGCGAGGGAGATCCAGACGCCCGAATTCGGATACGGATTAAACGGCCTGCTTTCCGAGAGGAAGGATTCGTTATCCGGGATCATAAACGGGATAGATTATAACGAATGGAATCCCGCGAAGGACAAAGAATTGAAATATCATTTCTCGCCCTCAAGGCCGGACGGGAAATATAAAGACAAATCAGCGCTTCAGAAGAAGACGGCCTTGGAAGAGAGGGCAAATGCCCCGCTTATCGGCATCATCTCAAGGCTTGCTGATCAGAAAGGGCTGGACCTTGTTTCCCGGATCATCCATTCCCTATTAGGTATGGATCTGCAGCTTATTCTTCTGGGGACCGGCGAAAAGAGATATCACCGTTTATTTGAGGGTATAAAAAGAAAATTTCCCGGCAAGGCCTCGATCAATCTGAAGTTTGACGCTTTATTGGCGAAAAAGATCTACGCCGGCGCCGATATGTTCTTGATGCCGTCGAGATATGAGCCCTGCGGCTTAGGACAGATCATTTCCCTGCGGTATGGCACGATACCTATCGTCAGGAATACGGGCGGGCTCGCGGATACGATAACCGAATACGACCCGAAGACGACACGGGGAACCGGTTTTGTCTTCGACAGATATGATGCCGGCGAATTGTTCAACGCCGTCAAGAGGGCTACGGATATTTACAGGCAGAGCGGCCTATGGAAGAAGTTAGTCACAAACGCGATGAGATGCGATTTCTCTTGGGATAGTTCCGCAAAGGAATACGTAGATTTGTACAAAAAGATAGCGTAAAAGATATGCTGATCATAGGTATAACCGGAAGTTTGGGGACCGGAAAGACGACGGTCGCGAAGATATTCGAAAGACTGGGCGCTGTTGTGCTCGATGCCGACGAGATCGCGCACCGCCTGATTGAGCCGAATACGCCGGCTTGGAGGAGGATAAGGGGTTATTTCGGAGACGGTATATTAAGGAAAGACGGTAAGATAAACAGAAAGGCGCTTGCCAAAGAGGTCTTTTCCGAGAGGCGGCGTTTAGATAAGTTATGCGGCATAATACATCCGCTGGTCTATAAGGAGATAGAGAAGAAAGTCAAAGAGATAAAAAAAATAAACGCGGAGGCCGTCGTAGTGCTGGACATTCCTCTTCTTCTTGAATCCGGGGGGAGATCGAAGGTGGACAAGTTAGTGGTCGTGACGGCCGGGAGCGATGCCCAGATTAAGCGCGCGGTCAGGAAGTTCGGCCTTACGCGCAAAGAGGTCCTGCAACGTATGGAAGCACAGATGCCGCTTGGCGAAAAGGAGAAAGCCGCGGATTTTGTCATAGATAATAAGGGCTCGCTCTGCGCGACTGAAAGACAGGCGGTAGAGATATGGAAGAATCTGGTGAGAGAATAAGCTGTTCTTATAGGATAGAAGACATACTCGAAGTCGTAAAGAGCGAGATCGCTTCCTCCAAGGACAAAAGGTCGCTGCCGGCGGTTGTATTGCTGCTTGTCGATATAGATAATCTCGAGAGGATCAACCGGTGGTACGGAAGGTCTGTCGGAAATGAAGTCCTGGAGGCGACGTCAAAGATCCTCAAAAAGGTTATAGGGCCGAAGGACCTGTTAGTCAGGTTCGGAGGAGACGAATTTCTGATCCTCCTGCGCGATACGACGCTTAAGGAGGCCAAGGAGAAAGCACGACAGATCTTAAGTGCGATAAAAACTCATGAATTCGCCTCGCACAAGATCAGGATTTCCGTCTCGATCGGGATAGCGCATTATTTTTCTTTTGCCTTCTCGACGGACGAGTTTATCGGATGCGTTGTCGAGGCGTTAACTTTAGCTCAAAAGGAAGTAGGGACGTTTAAGGTTTTTATGGAAGAGGAGGAATGGAATGAAGAATAGTAACGAAGAGACAAACGGGACAAAACAGGTAAACCCCGTTAAAAAAGAGTCTTCTAACGGGGCAAACGGCGCAAAAGAGGCGCCCGCTGCGAAGGAACCCTCAGGAACGGGTTTCAACATCGCGAAATTAAAGAAGATGACGATCCAGGAACTAACAAAGGCCGCGAAGGACTTGAGCATCAACTCCATAAGCGGCCTCAAGAAACAGGACCTTATCTTCAAGATACTTCAGGCGCAGGCCGAGAAGGAAGGGTTTATGTTCGGCGAAGGAGTGTTAGAGATCCTGCCGGACGGTTTCGGTTTCCTGCGGTCGTCCAATTATAATTATCTGCCCTCGCCGGACGATATTTACGTGTCTCCGAGCCAGATAAGGAGATTTGACTTGCGCACAGGGGATACGGTGAGCGGACAGATCCGTCCACCGAAGGAAGGCGAGAGGTATTTCGCGTTATTGAAGGTGGAAGTGGTAAATATGGAACATCCTGAATCTATGAAAGAACGCACTCTCTTTGACAACCTCACGCCTCTTTATGCCTACGAGAGGTACGTCCTGGAAACGGAGCCCGGCGAGATATCTATGAGGATCATGGACCTATTGACCCCCATAGGTAAGGGCCAGAGAGGTTTAATTGTCGCGCAGCCGTATAGCGGAAAGACGATACTTTTACAGAAGATAGCGAACTCTATTATGAAAAATTATCCGGAAGTCATCCTTATCGTCTTGCTGATCGATGAGAGGCCTGAGGAAGTCACCGATATGCAGCGCTCGGTAAAAGGCGAGGTCGTAAGTTCAACTTTTGACGAACTTGCCGAGAGGCATACTCAAGTCGCGGAGATCGTTCTCGAGAAAGCCAAGAGGCTCGTCGAGAACAAGAAAGACGTCGTTATACTCCTTGACTCAATAACGCGTTTAGCGCGCGCTTATAACACCGTGGCACCCCATAGCGGGAAGATACTTTCGGGAGGTGTCGATTCAAGCGCTTTGCATAAGCCCAAGAGGTTCTTCGGCGCGGCCAGAGCAGTGGAGGAAGGCGGCTCGCTTACGATCATAGCGACCGCGCTCGTCGATACCGGAAGCCGGATGGACGAGGTCATATTCGAGGAGTTCAAGGGGACGGGCAACATGGAATTGCAGCTGGACAGGAACCTCTTCCAGAAGAGGATCTATCCCGCTATAGATATCAAGCGTTCCAATACCAGAAAAGAAGAACTTCTCTTCAAGGAAGATGAATTAAAACGGGTCTGGATAATAAGGAAGGTCTTAAACGATATGAATTCCGACGAGGCGATGGAATTATTGATTGACAGGCTCGGCAAGACCAAATCAAACGCGGAATTTTTGATGAGCTTAAACCAGCAGAAATAAAGGAGGAAAAAGTGAAAGAAAAAATTCATCCGCAGTATCAAGCGGCGACCATCACATGCGCCTGCGGAGAAGTGATCCACACGCGCTCGACAAAGCAGAATATAAAGGTCGAGATCTGTTCAAAGTGCCACCCATTTTTCACCGGATTGCATAAATTGCTGGACACCGCTGGAAGAGTCGAGAAATTCAAGAGGAAATACAAGAAGTAAAAGGCAAAAGGTTTTCAGATGTATGAGGCGTTAGAAGCCAAATTAAAACGTTACGAGGAGCTCGAGCACCTTATCGCCGATCCTAAGGTCATATCGGATACGTCGGCCTATCAGCGATATACAAAGGAGCTTGCCCGCTTAAAGGAGATCGTCGGGAAATATAAGGAATACAAAAAGGCTGACGAAGATATCCGCGAGCTGGAAGAATTGCTGAAGAAAAAGGCGCAAGAGGCGGATTTCGTCGAGCTGGCGAAAGAAGAGTTGTCCGAACTTAAGAAGAAAAAAGCGGAGTCGGAGAAAGCTATTGAGGAACTTCTGCTGGAAGATGACCCTGATGCGGATAAAAACATAATAATTGAGATCCGCGCCGGGACAGGTGGCCTCGAGGCGTCGCTCTTTGCCGCTGACCTTTACAGGATGTATTCAAAATACGCCGGAAGACAGGGTTGGAAAGTCGAGATATTAAGTTCAAGTCCTTCTGAGGCGGGCGGATTGAAAGAAGTGGTCTTCGGCATAGATGGGGGCGGTGTTTATAAAAGGCTGAAATACGAATCCGGCGTTCACAGGGTGCAAAGGGTCCCCGCCACTGAGGCGTCGGGGAGGATCCACACCTCGACGGTCTCGGTCGCGGTCCTGCCTGAAGCCGAAGAAGTCGATATCAAGATAGACCCGAAGGATTTACGGATAGACGTATTCAGATCTTCCGGCGCCGGCGGCCAATCGGTCAATACCGCGGATTCGGCCGTCAGGATAACGCATATACCGACCGGTATAGTCGTCCAATGCCAGGATGAGCGCTCGCAGTTAAAGAATAAAAATAAGGGCATGAAAGTGTTGCGCGCCCGGATTTTGGATAAGGCGATAACCGAACAGCACGAGAAGATAGCCAAGGAGCGCAAGACCCAGATCGGCACGGGCGAGCGCAGCGAGAAGATAAGGACTTATAATTATCCCGACAGGCGGGTCACCGACCACCGGATCGGTCTCACTATCCATAACTTGGAGAACGTATTAGAGGGGGACCTCGACGAGATAATACTGGGATTACTTAAAGCTGAAAAAGATATGCGCTTAAGAGAGGTTAAATAATATGGATTCATTGGAGCAACTGGCGTGCTGGGCTTTTGACTGCGACCGGACTCAGTTATATCTGGGCGATTATGAGGCGGACGAAGAGAAGATGAAAGCGTTTCATGAAGCGCTTGATTCCTATGCCCGCGGTGTACCGGCCCAATATATAACCGGCGAGACCGAATTTATGGGGCTTGAATTTCAGGTGAATCCCTCTGTCCTTATCCCGCGTCCCGAGACAGAAGTCTTGGTCGAACGGGTCTTGCAGCTTATGGGCAAAGAGGGTTTCGCGTCGCCGTATGTACTGGACCTTGGGACGGGCTCGGGCGCCATAGCGGTCAGTTTGACAAAACATAACCCATTGTGTAAAATAGTAGCCTCCGATATCTCGGAAGAGGTCCTGGAAGTCGCGAAGGCAAACGCTGCCTTAAACGGCGTAACGGACAGTATACATTTTATTTTGTCGGATCTCTTCAGCGGGATCGACGAGAACGAAAGGTTCGATCTGATAATATCCAATCCGCCTTATATCCCCGCCGACCATTATGATGCGTTGCCGCTTGAGGTAAAGAGCGAGCCCCGGCTAGCCCTTGACGGCGGAGAGAAAGGGCTGGAGTTCTACAGGAAGATAATCCCCGAAAGCGCAAAGAGATTAAAAGAGTCCGGCTATCTGGTCATGGAGATGGGGTTCGGGCAGTCCGAGACGATCAAAAAATTAGCGGATAGTACCGGCTCTTTCGTCGAGACGGAGATCGTAAAAGATCATAACGGGATAAATAGGGTATTCTTCGCGAGAAAGCATAGATAAATGGACAAAATAGTAATTGAAGGACCCACGAAGTTAAAAGGGACGGTCGAGGTCAGCGGAGCGAAAAATTCCGCACTTCCGATAATGGCCGCGACACTTCTGACGAACGAGAAATGCGTCATAAAGAAAGTCCCTCCTTTGCGTGACGTCAACACTATGATAAAAATCCTGAGGAATCTGGGCGTAAAGGTCCAGTTCGAGGACAGCCGTCTGATCATAGACCCCAACGGTTATAAAAATTATGTGGCTCCGTATAAATATGTCAAAGAGATGCGCGCGTCGTTCTGTGTCTTAGGGCCGATCCTGGCGAAATTAAAATGCGCTCAGGTCTCATATCCCGGCGGATGCGCCATCGGAAACCGTCCCGTCGACCTTCATATGAAGGGGATAAGAGCCTTGGGCGCGGATCTAAAGATAGAGCACGGTTATGTCGTCGCTAAGGCAAGGCAACTGAAAGGGGCTCATGTATATCTCGGCGGCGCATTTGGTTCTTCGGTCCTTGCGACGGATAATGTCATGATGGCCGCTACCCTCGCGAAGGGAAAGACAGTCATTGAGAACGCCGCCTGTGAGCCGGAAGTAGTGGACTTAGCCGAATTTTTGACGAAGATGGGCGCTGGGATAAAAGGGGCGGGCACACATTTTATCGAGATAGACGGGGTGAAAAAACTGGGCGGCGCCGAATATGAGATAATCCCGGACAGGATCGAGGCCGGCACTTTTATGGTGGCCGCAGCGATCACCAAGGGCGATATCACGATAAAGGGTGCCCGGTACGACCATCTGGGGGCCTTGATCGATAAGTTACAGGATGCCGGAGTGGCGATCACCCGGCACGGAAAAGATATCCGCGTGCGCGTCTTGCGTTCATTAAAGCCGGTCGACCTTACCACGCTTCCTTATCCGGGATTCCCGACGGACCTGCAGGCGCAGATGATGGCTTTGATGTCGGTCATTGACGGTATCAGCGTCGTCACCGAAAAGATATATCCCGACAGGTATATGCATGTGAGTGAACTGGCAAGGATGGGGGCACAGATAAAACTCGAGGGCGATTCCGCGATAGTCAAAGGCGTAAAGGGATTAAGCGGAGCGCCTGTCATGGCATCCGACCTGCGCGCGTCAGCCGCTTTAGTACTCGCGGGGATGGCAGCAGGGGGCCGCACGGATATCTCAAGGGTCTATCATTTGGACAGAGGTTATGATAAAATAGAACAGAAACTATTGCTATTAGGCGCCAATATTCACAGAGAAAAGGAGGAGTAATCGATGTCAGCGGTAATAAGGTTAAAGAGGCTGGGCACAAAGAAGAAACCGCATCAGCGGATCGTGGTTATCGATTCACGCAAGGGAAGAGACATGAAGGCGCTGGAGGAGTTGGGCTATTATGATCCGACCAAGAACCCGCCCTTCGGAAACCTGAAGAAGGATCGGATATTGTATTGGCTTAAGGTCGGCGCGAAGCCTTCGTCCACCGTTTCGATAATCTTCAGGAGATCAGGCATTATTTAATTTATGCTGATAGATATACTTACTCTTTTCCCGAAGATGTTCGAGGGCGTATTGGGAGAGTCCATAATTAAACGTGCCCAGAATAAGGGCAAGGTCAGTATAGAGGTCCATAACTTACGCAATTGGAGCAAGGACAAGCATAAGAAAGTAGATGATAAGCCGTTCGGCGGCGGGCCGGGAATGGTGATAAAACCGCAGCCGCTCTTTGACGCAATAGATGATTTAAAATCTCCGTCGTCGCGTGTGGTTCTGCTGACGCCGCAAGGAAAGACCCTTGATCAGGCCATCGCCAGAAAATTATCTAAATTTAAGCATTTAATATTAGTCTGCGGGCATTACGAGGGGATCGACGAACGGTTCATGAAAAAGGCCGTTGCCGAGGAGATATCACTCGGCGATTTCATCCTGACCGGCGGAGAGATACCTGCGATCGCTTTGATTGATTGCATCGTCAGGCTTATACCCGGTGTGGTCGGAGATAAAAGTTCACTGGAGTTCGAGTCTTTTACGTCGGGCCTATTGGAATACCCTCAATATACAAGGCCTGCCGTATACAGAGGGCTAAAGGTACCGGAGATATTATTATCCGGCGACCATAAAAGAATAGAGCAATGGAGAAAGACGATGGCGCTTAAAAGGACGCGAAGGAAGCGTCCGGATATGTTTAGAAGATACAACGATAAGGAGAGATGAAAATGACAAAGTGTTCGCTTGTCGAGAAAGAGTATATGAAGAAGGAGACCCCGCGGTTTAACGTCGGCGATGCCGTCAAGGTATTCGTCAGGATAACCGAAGAGGATAACAAAACCCGCCTGCAGGCGTTCGAGGGGGTCGTGATCAGGAGGAGAGGAAGCGGCATCTCGGAGTCCTTTACCGTGCGCCGCATATCTTACGGCGAAGGTGTGGAAAGGACCTTTCCCCTTCATTCACCTTCGGTTGACAAGATAGAGGTGGTCAAGGCCGGAAAGGTGAAGAGAGCAAAGTTGTATTATCTGCGTAAAAAAGTCGGCAAGAAGGTTGATGCTCTATTATGAGCGTAAATTAAAGAAGCAGGGTAAAAGGCACATCGCGGGAGTAGACGAAGCGGGCCGTGGCCCGCTGGCCGGTCCGGTCGTCGCCTCAGCCGTCGTATTAAAGGATTTCAGATTCAGAAATAGGATCGCCGATTCAAAGGCCTTGAGCCGAAAGGCGCGCGAAAGGGCCTACGAAGAGATATTAGAGAAGGCATATGTCGGCATCGGCGTCGTAGGCGAGAAGGAGATAGACAGGATAAATATCCTGCAGGCGACACTGCGCGCAATGGAAATGGCAGTGCGCGACTTAAGCGTAAAGCCGGATTACCTATTGATCGACGGCATAACCTGCCCCGTAATTCCTCACCCGAAACTTGCGATAATAAACGGCGAATCCCATTCGATATCCATAGCATGCGCCTCGATAGTCGCGAAAGTCACCAGAGACCTCATAATGTTTTATTATGACGCGCTTTACCCTAAATACGGTTTCGCGCGGCATAAGGGTTACGGCACAAAGGCCCATTTCGGCGCGATCAAAAGACACGGGCCTTGTCCGATACACAGGTTTACCTTTGCTCCGATAAGATGCCCCTCACCTTTATCCTCTCCCCATAGGGGAGAGGGAAGGGTGAGGGGGTAAAATATCAATGGAAATATTCTTAGTCAGGCACGGCGAGTCGGTCTGGAATAGAGAACAGAGGATACAAGGAAGGAAAGACCCCGGCTTAAGCGAAAAAGGCCAACGCCAGGCAAAGGCGCTTGCCAGGCGGCTTAAGAAAGAGAATGTAGAGATCATATATACCAGCGGCCTTAAGCGCTGCGTCCAGACAGCGAGGATGATCGCGAAAGAGACCGGGGCCAGCGTGAAAGTCTCCTCCGGTATCGAAGAGATAATCTTGGGCGACTGGCAGGGCAGGACTGTTGAGGAGGTCAAAAAGATCTACCCGAAAGTCTATGAAGCGTGGCTTAAGGCGCCCTCTAGAGCCAGGATCCCGGGATGGGAAGGTATAAGAAGATTCACTAAGAGAGTCGACAGCGCTTTTAAATCTATCTTAAACAACAATTCAGCTTCCCGTATCTGTGTCGTGACACACATGGGCGTCATCGCGGCTTATCTCTCGAGGGCTCTCGATACGGATTTTGACCTGTTATTTAGGACTATAAGGATGGATAATTGCGGCCTAAGCAAATTTTCTCATAGAGACGGAAGATCGGTCATACAATTCATAAATGATACACGGCATTTAAAATAGGAGCGATAAATGGGAAGGAGCAGAATAGCGAGGATCTTTATAACGGCGGCAGTCGGTTTTTCACTGATCTTACCGGCCGTGCGCGCCGAGGGAGAGGTTAAGGCCGGAAGTATCGTAAAGATCACCGGCAAGAGGGGCAGTTGGGTCCTGACCGTAAACGGAAAGCCCTTTTATATTAAGGGGGTGGGTTGCGGTTTGGCGACCGGCAAAGGCGGGGAGGATTATCTTAAATTAGCAAAGGAAACAGGCGCCAATACGTTGAGGACGTGGGGAACAGACCAAGGGACAGAGGCATACTTTGAGGCCGCCCTGAAATACGGTCTTATGGTAGACGCCGGTATCTGGCTTGACTATGTCTCGGATAAGAAGGAGATCAGTTATATTGACGATAAGGAATATAAAGAAAAAAAGATAAACGAGATAATAGAATACGTCAATAAATTCAAAGACCATCCGGCCCTCCTAATGTGGAACGTCGGAAACGAGGCAATATTCTTCACGAAGAGCGAGCAGGAACGGGTGGCCCTGAGTAAATTCATGGAGGAGATGGTCCAACTCGTCCATAAGTTGGACCCGAACCATCCGGTCATCTACGCTTCCGCCGATGTCTCGGATATGCCGTATATCGAAAGGTACGTTCCCAGCCTCGATGCCTTCGGGATGAATATTTACGGCAGCATAAGGGTCGCGCACACAAAATGGTATAAATCAAGTTTGAATATACCCTATATAGTGACGGAATACGGCCCGCTAGGCCCTTGGTCCGTCCAGAAAGACCGTAACGGCGCCTCTACGGACCAACCGGATCAGGCGAAAGCGGCGATATACAGGAACATGACTAATGAGATAATAAATTTTAAGGGCTATAATCTGGGAGGGTTCGCGTTTCATCTCGGAGAGACATCGCAGGAGTCGCTTACGTGGTGGAACTTAAATTATAAGATGTTTAAGAGAGCCTCGTTTTGGGAGATATATAAGATCTACACCGGCGGCAAGCCATCCAATAAACCGCCACGGATAGCCAGATTTAATCTAAGCAAGATAGATAAAATAACGCCGGGGGAAGTCATAGATATAACCGCTGAGGCGCTTGACAATGACAGCAACCCTCTTGATTACACCTTTGCGGTCTCGACTGCCCGTGAAGGGGTATTGCAGTATTACGTCAACGAGGAAGTGCCGGCCGAATTTACATGCGAGGGTATAAATTTCAAGATGACAGCCCCGATCGAAAAAGGGCTCTACCGGGTATATGTATTTGTAAACGACGGCTACGGTAATGTCGCGACAGCCAATAGGTCCATTAAGGTGGAATAACGGGATTTTATGCCTCAGACCAAGAAAGACCTGAAAGATTTTTCCTTAGACGAACTCAATTCCCGCTTAAAGAGTTTAAGGGTGGAGCCGTACCGGGCAAAGCAGGTCTTCGAATGGATGTATCAAAAGGGCGCGAAGAATTTCGGAGAGATGACTGACCTGCCTTTGCCGCTTCGCCATATCTTAAGCGATAAATTCCGCGTCCTGACCTCCGAGATTATCAAGAGACAGATCTCAAAATTAGACGGCACAAGGAAATACCTCTTCCGTTTGGATGATAATGAGGCGGTCGAAGCTGTTTTAATCCCCGCGAAAGGCCGCCAGACCGTCTGCCTCTCGTCGCAGGTAGGATGCGCCTACGGCTGTAAGTTTTGCGCCAGCGGTCTTCTGGGCATCAAGAGGGATTTACGCTGCGGCGAGATACTGGAACAGGCGCTCGGAATATCCAGAGACATCAAAGGCGCGAGGATAACGAATGTAGTCATGATGGGAACCGGCGAGCCGCTCGCGAACTATGATAATGTAATGAAGGCGATCTCTGTAATGAATTCGCCCTACGGTTTCGGTATCGGCGCGAGAAAGATAACGGTCTCCACCGCCGGATATATCCCGGGGATAAAACGTTTTATGGACGAGAAAGCGCAAATTGAGCTGTCGGTATCTTTACATGGCGCGACTGACGAAACGCGCTCATATCTTATGCCGATTAACAAGAAATATACTTTATCGGAACTTATGAAGGTCTGCCGCGAATACGTCAGAGAGAAGGACAGGATAATAACTTTTGAGTATGTATTGATAAAAGGCGTAAACGCGTCGCGCGAAGACGCGACAGCGCTCTCGAAATTGCTTAAGGGCCTGCCCGGCAAGGTCAACCTCATACCATTTAACCCTGTATCAAGTTTTAACTTTATGCCGCCTTCAGGTAAAGAGGTAAAAGAATTTCAGGATATCCTTAAGAATCACGATGTCAATTCCACAATAAGAGCCCAACGCGGCGCCGACATCGACGCCGCCTGCGGGCAACTCCGCCTGCGCGAAACAATTTGAATATATAATTTGCTCCGGCTTGATTTGCTCGGGGACGCTCGTCCCGCCCAGCGTGCGGGACTCGCTCCGCGCTGGCCCTCGCTCTCCCTCGCTTCGCTCGGGAACCGTGCCCGCTCGGACCAGCAAGGCCCCTGCGCAAATCCAAGCCTGTGCAAATAGGTACTTATAAATTGGAGATTTTCGGTCTTGAGCCGCACCTTGGAAATTCGAGCGGCCACGGTGTCCGACGTATCGTCGGACGAGCGAGAATTTCCGCGGAGTGAGCTTTTCCTCGGCGGGGAAAAGCGAGCGATGCGGCGAAAGACGGAAATCGAAATTTATGATAAGTTATATTGCTTAGCTGCGCTTACAATGACATTCTGGATTCCCGTTTTCACGGGAATGACTAGCCGCGTAATATCCCTTGACGCAACCCCCTTAATTTCTTATAATAAAATTCTATATGTTCATAAAAAAACCGCATTCTACGATAGAGATCGCCAGGCTTACGCATCCTAAACAGATATTGGGGGTTGCGACAAAAGCCGGCATAAACGGCGACGAGCTTGAGCTATACGGGAATTACAAAGCCAAGGTGAGCCTTGGCGTCTTGCAGAGATTAAAGCAAAGGCCCGACGGAAAACTCATCCTCGTCTCCGCTATGACGCCGACAAGATACGGCGAAGGTAAGACCTGTATCTCGATAGGCCTGACTCAGGCCTTGGGGCGCCTTAAGAAGAGGGTATTTTTGTGTTTACGTGAGCCGTCTTTAGGTCCGGCATTCGGCATGAAGGGTGGCGGTTGTGGCGGGGGATACGCCCAGATACTGCCGATGGAAGACGTAAACCTTCATTTTACAGGAGATATCCATGCCATTACGGCGGTGCACAATCTGTTAAGCGCGATAATCGATAATCACCTCGCGAAAGGAAATGAGCTTAAATTAGACCCCAAGAGGGTCATCTGGCGCAGGGCGATAGACCTGTGCGACAGGAGCCTGCGCGACATACAGGTGGGCTTAAGCGAGGGTGCGGTAAGGAGGCGGGACAGTTTTGATATCACGGCCGCCTCTGAGATAATGGCCTGCCTTGCCCTTACGACCGGCTACAAAGATTTAAAAGAGAGGTTAGGCAGGATCATCGTTGGTGTTACGACGAAAGGAAGGTCTGTCTCGGCATCCGAATTAAAGGTCGTCGGCGCTATGACCGCGCTTCTTAAAGACGCGATAAAACCGAACCTCGTCCAGACTTTGGAAGGTCAACCTGTGCTCGTCCATATGGGGCCGTTCGGAAATATCGCCCACGGCACGAACAGCGTTCTCGCGACTCAATTGGCGCTGAAACTCGCGGATTATGCTGTCATAGAAACAGGCTTCGGAACGGATCTGGGGCTCGAGAAATTTTGCGATGTCGTCTCGAGGCAGGGAAAATTAAAACCCGATTGCGCTGTCGTCGTGGCGACCGCGCGGGCGGTTAAATCGCACGGCGGGTCAAAGGACGAGGACTTGGGAAAAGAAAATTTAGAGGCGCTTGAGGAAGGGCTCTCTAACCTCAAACGCCATATCGAGAATGTCAAGAAATTCGGCATATGGCCGGTTGTCGCGATAAACAAGTTTCCTGACGATAGCGATAAGGAATTAAACAGGATAAGGGAATTTTGCAGGAGTGAAGGCGTATTAGCCGAGGTCGCGGACGTAGTCGCTTCTGGCGGCGAGGGCGGGATCAAATTAGCCGAGGCGGTCCTTGCGACTTTACAGGAGCACCCTTCAAAGTTCAAGCCGCTTTATGGCCCGGAACTTCCGATAAAAGACAAAATAGATAATATAGCCAGGGAGATTTACGGAGCGGAAGGCGCGGTCTACGTTGGGACTTCGGAGGACGATATAGTATTTTTAACCGAGAACGCGTTCGATAAGTTGCCAGTCAATATGGCAAGGACGCACCTGTCGTTTACGGACGACCCGAAGGTGAAGGGAGCTCCGACCGGCTGGCGGCTTAAGGTGCGCGAGATAAAGGTCTCTGCCGGCGCGGGATTTTTGATCGCCTTGACCGGCGAACTGAATCTTATGCCGGGGATGCCCAAAACGCCGATTGCCGAACGCATAAACATAGACGACGAGGGGAATATAACGGGGTTGTTCTGATGAAGATAAGCGCAAAAAACAGGATAATTTCTTTCTGTGACGCGCTCGGAGCCAGAAGGCCGTCTCCGGGAGGCGGAGCGGCCGCGGCCTTGACCGGCGCAGTCGGGGCGGCGTTAATCATAAAAGTTGCGAATTTTACTATAGGCAAAAAGAAATATAAGAAATATGAAAAAAAAGCGAAGTCGATTGCGAGGAAGGCGACATCGTTAAGAGATAGATTGAATGCACACATAGAAAAGGACGCGAAAGTCTACAATAAGTACGCCGAGACAAGAAGTCAGGATTCATTGAAGAGAGCGGCGGCATGCGTTGCAGAGATTGCAAAACTATCAAAAGACGCGGGTAAATTATGCGGAATCCTCAAAAAGATAGGAACCAGGCACCTTAAAGGAGACCTTTACGTGGCTGAAGCCTTGCTTTCAGCTTCGGAAAGGTCGGCGGATAATCTGGTGAGACTGAATAAAAAAAGGATAGGGCGTTAGATGCCGGCGAGATTGTTAAACGGAAAAGCGTTAGCCGAGAAGATAAAAGCGCGGTTAAGGCGCGAGGTAGCCGCTATCAAGAAGAGATGCGGCAGGGTCCCCTTGCTCTCGGTGATCCAGATAGGCAGAGATAAAGCCGCGGCCGTTTATATAAATTCGCAGGAGCGGATAGCAAAGCAGATAGGCATCGGTTATAGAATAGTGAGATTCGGGAGTCTAATCTCTCAGGAGAACTTAATAAGACAGATTGAAAAATTAAACAAAGACAAGCGGATAACGGCAATTATGCTGGGACTGCCTCTTCCCAAACGGTTGGACCTAAGACAGGCCCTCTGCTCTATCGACCCGAAAAAGAATGTGGAGAAGATAAATCCGACAGCCTCGGCAGTGATGGAGCTTCTAATATCGACCGGCATAAGCCTCTTCGGCAGGGAGGCGGTTGTCGTGGGCCACGGAGATCTTGTCGGAAAGCCGATCGCTATGTCGCTGTTGGATAAACTCGCGACCGTGACGGTCTGCCATATAGGCACGGCAAAGAGGGGAAATCTAAGGACTCATATCGGTCATGCCGAGATACTGGTCGTGGCCGTAGGTAAGCCAAATATCATAAAGGGCAGTTGGGTCAAACGCGGCTCGATCGTAGTCGATGTCGGGATAAACAAGGTCGGCGACAAGATAGTCGGCGATGTGGAATTCGAGGCGGCCAGGCGCAGGGCAAGTTTCATAACGCCTGTGCCGGGCGGCGTAGGGCCGCTTACGGTCATGATGTCTATGCGCAACTGTGTGGAGTTGTTCAAGAAACAAATGAGGCCGGGAAGATGATTATTACAAAACAGAAACCTATAGATCAGATATTAAAATATCTGGAAGACTGCAAAAAGATCTTCATTGTAGGATGCGCCCAGTGCGCTACCGTCTGCAAGACCGGCGGTGAAGACGAGGTCAAGAAGATGAAAGAGATACTGGAGCAGCACGGTAAAGAGGTGCTCGCAACCGAGGTGTGGGACCCGCCGTGCCATCTCCTGGAGGTAAAGAGGAGGGCGCGCGACAAGAAGGACATCATCTCAAAGGCAGATGCCATCTTGTCGATGTCCTGTGGCGACGGCACTTACACTATATTTCAGGGGACGGTTAAAAAAGTCTATCCCGCCACCGATACGCTCTTTTTGGGCGTCGTGGAAAGGGCGGGTCATTTCAGCGAGGCCTGTTCTTTGTGCGGCGACTGCACCCTAGCTATCACTGGCGGTTACTGCCCGAATACGCTTTGCCCGAAGGGCCTGCAGAACGGCCCCTGCGGCGGAGCCAAAGACGGAAAATGCGAGACAAATCCGGATATCGATTGCGGCTGGATATTGATCTATAAACGCCTTAAAGACATCGGCGAACTGGACAAGATGAGGCAGATCCAGCCGGCGAAGGACCATTCAAGATCCGTGAAGCCGAAGAAGGTCGTTTTAAGCAATATAACCAAAAATAGAATCTGATTTTTGATGGAGTCAAGATGACCTTAAAAGAAAAGATAAAATCCAATAAATTCGTAGTCACCAGTGAGATAGGCCCGCCCAAGGGCATCGACGTCAAGGAATTGATCGAAGAGGCAAAGCTTACCAAAGGCAGGGTTGACGCCGTAAATGTCACCGATTTACAGAGTGCGGTGATGAGGCTCGGCTCGCTTGCGGTATCATATCTTTTGAAGAAAGAAGGGATAGAACCGATATATCAGTTGACATGCCGCGACAGGAACAGGCTGGCGCTTCAATCCGACGCGCTTTCCGCGGCCGCGCTGGGCATAGAAAATATACTTGTTCTTACGGGAGACCATCCTTCCCGCGGAGACCATCCAGAGGCGAAGCCCGTCTACGACCTCGATTCGGTGCAGTTGATAGAGGTCGTAAAAAAACTGGAAACGGGGAAGGATATGGCGGGAAAGGAACTGAAAGGAACGCCTAAGTTCTGTGTGGGGGCGGTTGTCAACCCCGGCGCTAATCCCATTGAGCCCGAACTCATCAAGTTTGAGAAGAAGATAAAAGCGGGAGTGGAATTCTTTCAGACGCAGGGCGTCTATGATGTAGAGTCCTTTGCGAGGTTTATGGAGAAAGTCAAAGGATATAATACTTGTATAATCGCCGGTATCATATTGCTTAAGTCCGCGAATATGGCCAGATACATGAACGAGAATGTCGCCGGGATATCTGTTCCCGAGGATCTCATCAAGGAGATAGAGGGTGCTGCCGACACTAAGGCGAAAGCGGTGGAAATTGCGGCGCGCACGATAAAGGAATTGAAAGGACTGGCCCGTCTCGGCGGTATTCACATCATGTCTATAGGCTGGAATAAATTAGTTCCCCGCATCCTGGACGCGGCCGGACTTTAAACGGAGATAAGACCACGTTCTTAAAGAACATCTCGATAAAGATCCCGACGGACCTAGTCCTCTCTCGCCTCAAATTCGCAAAATATAAGACGAAGGCAGACAAGAAGATCTTCGCTTTTATATCCGGGGTGATAGAGGAGGGCTATGCCCTTATCGAGCCGAAAGCCTCTTATGAGATATTCGACGTTAAAATCTTTCGGGACGAAGTAAGGATTTCCGGCAAGAGGTCCGTCATAAAAAGCCGCTCCCTCGCCGCGCATCTGAAAGGCGCTTCCAAGATAGCGCTCTTCGTCTGCACTATAGGCGGCCAATTAGCGCATAAGGTCAACGATTATGCCGCCAAAGGCGAGATAGCGCGCGCGACGGTCTTAGATGCCGTCGGCTCAGAGGCAGCCGAAGCGCTCGCCGAAAAAGTCGATGACTTGATCCGTAAAAAGGCAAGCAGTGAAGGTTATTCAACGGTCATAAGATTTAGTCCCGGATACGGCGATTGGACGATATTCGACCAGGTGAAGATATTAAAACTATTAAAGGCGAACAAAGTGGGTGTCAAGGCCATAAAGAGTTGCATAATGGTCCCGGAAAAATCAGTTACTGCCTGTATAGGCCTGATAAGGAAAGGACCGCGCCCGATAAGGAAGGTGTATGAGGAACATATTAAGCCGCCTAAAAAGTGAGATATTGATCTACGACGGGGCTACAGGGACTCTCCTGCAGGAGAGCGGCGCCCTCAAGGCTGGAGCCTGCCCCGAGGAATTAAACCTTTCTAAGCCCGGCGTCATAAAATCTATCCACTCGGATTATATAAAGGCCGGCGCGGATATCATCGAGACGAACTCCTTCGGCGCTAACAGGTTAAAACTTAAGACATATGGGCTCCAGAACGATACCTACAAGATAAATTACGAGGCGGTAAGGATAGCGAGAGAGGCCGCCTCCGGCAAAGCCTATGTCGCGGGATCAGTCGGCCCTCTCGATAGACAGATAACTCCTCTGGGAGACCTATCTTTTGACGAAGCGGTCGGTTTCTTCAGGGAACAGATAAAAGCGCTCAAGGAAGGCGGATGCGACATCATAATACTGGAGACTTTCGCCGATATAAAAGAGTTAAAAGCGGCGTTTATAGCCGCAAGAGAAGTCGGCAATATCCCGGTCCAGGCGCAGATGACTTTTGAGGGAGGCGAGCGCAGCACTTATGGCACTCCTCCTGCGGCTTTTGCTGTCTTGTTTCAGTCGCTCGGCGCGGATATAATCGGGACCAACTGTTCGACAGGCCCGAAGGAGCTTTTAGGAGTCATAAAAGAGATAACGCCACGCACGAATAAATTTATATCGTGCCTGCCTAATGCCGGTCTTCCCGAACTGCGCGCGGGCAAGACATACTTTCCCGAGAGCCCTAAGTCTTTCGCGAGATACGCGGTCGAGTTCGCGAGGCTCGGCGTTAATCTGATCGGCGGATGCTGCGGGACGACGCCCGAACATATTAAAGAAATAAAGGCCGCGCTGAAGAGCGGGAAGCCCGCAAAAAGAATTTATATTCCCGCGTTCAGGCTCTCATCGAGGACCAAAGCCGTCGAGCTTAACGCGAAGACAAGGCCTCTGATAATCGGTGAAAGGATAAACCCCACGGGCAAGAAAGAATTAGAGGAGGAGATAAGGAACGCAAAGACGGTCATAATCAGGCGCGAAGCGATAGAGCAGACAAATAAAGGCGCGGATATACTGGATGTGAATGTAGGTATCCCGGGAGGCAGCGAATCCGCTGCCATAGTCTCCGCGGTCTGCGCGGTAGAAGCAGTGACCGAGGTGCCGATCGCAATAGATAGCGCTGACCCGGCCGCTATAGAGGCGGCGTTAAAAGAAACCGCCGGAAAGCCGCTCATAAATTCCGTCAATGGAGAAGAAGATAAGATAAAATCCATATTGCCGCTCGCGAAGAAATACGGGGCGGCGGTCCTCGCGCTTGCGCTTGACAAGCGCGGTATCCCGAAGAATTCGAGAGCGCGCCTTAAGGTTGCCAAGCGTATCATTGACAAGGCGGTCTCTTTAGGTATAGCGAAGGAAGATATAATAGTTGATCCTCTTACCCTCGCTATTTCCGCGAAGCCCGAACAGGCCAAAGAGACGCTCTGCGCGATAAGGGAATTAAAGAAAAAAGGTTTCTCATCGTCTTTGGGGGTAAGTAATATCTCATTCGGGCTTCCGAACAGGAGGAAGATAAACGCGGATTTCTTCTCGCTGGCGCTGGCCTTCGGATTAGACCTCGCGATTATAAACCCAAGCGACGACAATATGTTCCGGGTCGCGAAGGCGAAGATAAAACGTAAGACGACTGAGGCCGAGATAAAGAAATTCTTAAGAGATGCCTTGAGCCCGGCTCAGGAAATAGTCAAGAAGGAGGCGCGAACAGAAGCGGGTAAACCCAAAGATATCAGGCAGCGCCTCTTTGAGGCGGTCCTGTACGGCGATAAGGATAATATCGTATCATATGTAGAAGAGGCGCTCTCAAGCGGCATCGCGCCGTTGACAATAAATAGTTCGATATTGATACCGGCGCTGGAGATAGTCGGAGAGAAGTTCGGCAAAAGAGAATATTTTCTTCCGCAGGTGATATTATCCGCCGAGGCGGTTCAGCGCGCCTTTGGCAGGTTAAAAAAAGAGATAAAACCGGAAGAGGTGGAAGACAAAGGGACGATCGTCATCGCGACTGTGGAGGGCGATATCCACGATATCGGAAAGAACATCGTCATCTCAGTCCTCGCTAACCACGGCTATAAGATATATGATCTGGGCAGGAGCGTCCCGTCGGATGTAATAATAAAGCAAGCCATAAAGAATAAAGCCGATATAATCGGCCTAAGCGCGCTCATGACGACGACTATGATCCAGATGGAACGCGTCATCAGGGAATTAAAGAAACAGAAGCTGAATTTCAAGACGATAGTCGGCGGCGCGGTAGTGACAGAGGCGTTTGCCAAAGAGATAGGCGCGTCCGCCTATGCCCGTGACGCCATTGAGGCGGTAAATATCGTCAAATCGCTCATGAAAGAAAGGTCGTGATGGATATGGAGCGCAAGAAGATCACAATCCCCGATATCAAAAGAAAGAAAGAAGAAGGCAGGAAGATAACGATGCTGACCGCATACGATTATCCGTCAGGCCGCCTCATAGACGAGGCGGGGATGGATATGATCTTGGTCGGCGATTCACTCGCTATGACGGTCTTAGGTTATGAATCTACTGTGCCTGTCACGATGGACGAGATGATACATCACTCAAAAGCGGTAAAGCGCGGCGTCAGATACGCGCTTCTAATCGGGGATATGCCGTTTATGTCCTACAACATAAACGAGAAAGAGACGATAAGAAACGCCGGAAGGTTCATAAAAGAAGGCGGATGCGGCGCGGTAAAACTTGAGGGCGGAGTCGAGATGGCGGATATCACGAAGACCCTCGTAAAAGCGGGCATACCTGTCTTGGGTCATATCGGCCTTACTCCGCAGACAGCCACACAGCTCGGCGGGTTTAAGGTACAGGGAAAGGATGCCAAGAACGCTCAGCGGCTGCTCGATTCGGCTCTGGCGCTTGAAAAAGCGGGTTGTTTCGGGATCGTTCTTGAATGCGTGCCCGACAGACTCGCGAAATTAATAACAGAAAAGTCAAGCATCCCCACAATAGGCATCGGCGCCGGTCCTTATTGCGACGGACAGGTCTTGGTTACAAACGATATGATAGGACTGTTCGACCGTTTTACGCCGAAGTTCGTGAAGAAATACGCGGACCTCTGGCCCGAACTTTCAGAGGCGTTCAGGAAATATAGGGAAGAAGTTGAGGGCGGGAAATTTCCCACCGAAGAACATAGTTTTACGATGGACGAGGCCGAACTTAAAAAGATAAAGACAAAGAGGAAAGCCAAATGAAGATAACGATTGTAGGACCCGGGGCGTTGGGTTGTTTGGTCGGCGCTTCTTTGGTGAGAGCAGGCGAGGACGTCTGGTTTTTGGATAACCGTCCGGAGCGCGCGAAAAAATTAAGTAATAACGGCATAAAAGTGGAAGGCCTAAGCGGTGACTATAATGTAAAAGTCAAGGCGACGGCCGATTCCAAGGATATCGGCGCATCGGATTTAGTGATAATCTGCGTCAAGTCCTACGACACGGAAGAGGCGACAAAAAAAGCGAAACCCGCAATCGGGGATAGTACCCTGGTCCTTACTTTACAGAACGGCCTCGGTAATGTCGAGGCTATCGTCGAGATAGTCGGGCAGGAGAAGGTGATCGGCGGAGTGACATCTCACGGCTCGACGTATTTGGGTGACGGCCACATCAGGCATGCCGGACGTGGCGAGACGATAATAGGCAGATGGTTCCAGCCTTCCGCGCGCAAAGATATTAAGAAATGGCATATCCCTCGGAGGAGGCTGGAAGAAGTGGCGGCGATATTGAAGAAAGCGAATTTTGAGACCAAGATATCGGATAATATAAAAGATGTCATATGGTCTAAATTAGTAATAAATGTCGGGATAAACGCCTTAGGGGCCATAACGCGCCTGAAGAACGGGGACTTGATTAAATATGAATGGAGCAGAAATATCATGAGGCAGGCGGTCCTGGAGGCCTCCAAGGTCGCGAAGCGCAGGCGTATAAACCTTATTTATTCCGACCCGATAAAGAAGGTCGAGTCTGTATGTTCGTCGTGCGACTCCAATGTGTGTTCTATGCTTCAGGATATCTTGGACGGGCAGCGCACCGAGATAGATTATATAAACGGCGCCATCGTAAGTGAAGCGGAGAATCTGGAGATCCCTGCGCCGGTAAATTCCGTTCTGACGGACCTTGTAAAGACGCTCGAGGCAAGTTACGTCAAGCAAGTCAAAAAGGAATAATAAATACCCCTCACCATAAAGGCGAGGGGGCATGATTAATAATATGCATAACATAATCGAGAAAAAAATCTTAGCGAATACGATAACACTTCTTAAAGTAGAGGCGCCTTTGGTCGTCCGCGGAGCAAGGCCGGGGCAATTTGTAATCGTAAGACTTGACGAATACGCGGAACGTATTCCGCTTACTATTTGTGATATGGATAAATCCCGCGGGGTAATAACCCTCATTATACAAGAACTGGGAAGATCGACAAAAGACCTCTGTGCCCTTAAGGTAGGAGACCGAATAAGGGACATATTAGGGCCGTTGGGTAACCCCAGCGAGATAGAGAAGTTCGGGACCGTACTCATGATAGGAGGCGGGGTGGGTTCGGCTGAGTTATATACGGTCGTCCGCGCGCTGAAGGATAAGGGCAATAAGGTAATAACCATCTTAGGCGCAAGGTGCAAGGATCTGGTGATATTGGAGGACGAATTCAGAAAATTAGCGGACGAGGTCCTTATCACGACTGATGACGGGAGTTACGGTATGAAAGGCCTCGTTACCGATGCCCTGAAGAGTTTATTCGAGCGCGGCGAGAAGATAGACCGGATAATCTGCTGTGGGCCGATACCGATGATGAAGGCGGTCACCTTGACCGCAAACCCGAAGAACATCCCCACGGTAGTAAGCCTAAACGCCATTTTATTAGACGCCACCGGGATGTGTGCGACCTGCCGCTGCACCGTGGCCGGCAAGACAGTTTTCTCGTGCGTCGACGGCCCTGAATTCGATGGTTATAAAGTGGATTTCGACGAATTGCTTCACAGGAATAAAAGATTTTTGGAAGAA
The DNA here is from genome assembly GCA_030695925.1 of Candidatus Omnitrophota bacterium. Classification (GTDB taxonomy): domain Bacteria; phylum Omnitrophota; class Gorgyraeia; order Pluralincolimonadales; family Pluralincolimonadaceae; genus JAGUXU01. The sequence continues at coordinate 18,144 of JAUYOH010000104.1, read as the reverse complement.
GAAAAGAGAGCATTGGAGTCGTAGGATGGCTAAGGATAAAATTGCCCGTCAGGCTCTGCGAACACGAGACCCAAATGAGAGAATCAAGGATTTTAAGGAGGTAGCGCTCGGGTTTTCGGAGGAGGAGGCCCTTCTGGAGGCGAAGCGGTGTCTCGCCTGTAAGAAGAAACCCTGCATCGCGGGTTGCCCCGTCGATATAGATATCCCGGCTTTTGTCGCGTTGATAGCGAAGAAAGATTACAGGGGTGCCATAAGGAAGATAAAAGAGAAGAATAACCTGCCGGCGATATGCGGGCGCGTCTGTCCTCAGGAGACGCAGTGCGAGGTATGTTGCGTCCTGGTGGGTAAAGATAAGCCGGTCGCTATCGGCAGCCTTGAGAGGTTCCTTGCCGATTGGGAGATGGATAACCCCGATGCCTCTATGCCGAAGATCGAAAATAAATCAGACATAAAAGTAGCGGTCGCGGGCTCAGGCCCTGCGGGGCTGACAGCCGCGGCCGAACTGGCAAAGTTCGGATATAGAGTAACGCTCTTCGAGTCGCTTAGTTCAAGCGGCGGCGTCTTAAGATACGGCATACCCGAATTCAGGCTGCCCAGGAAGATACTTGACATGGAGACCGATTATATCGGGTCTCTGGGTGTCGAGATAAATTATAACATCCTTATTGGCAGGACGTTCACCATCGAGGATCTGTTCAAGGACGGATATAAAGCGATATTTATAGGCACCGGCGCGGGACTTCCTTATTTTATCGGGATCCCGGGCGAGAACTTAAACGGCGTCTATTCGGCGAACGAATTTTTAACAAGGGTAAACCTTATGCATGCTTATGAGTTTCCCAAGTACAAGACGCCTGTCAGGGTCGGCCAGCGCGTAGCCGTCGTCGGGGCAGGGAACACGGCTATAGACTGCGTGCGGGTCGCCAAGCGGCTCGGGGCAAAAGACGCGATGATCGTCTACAGGAGGTCCGAGAGAGAGGCACCGGCGCGTCTTGCCGAAGTCGAACACGCCCGAGAGGAAGGTATAGAGTTCAGGTTCCTGACTGCGCCCTTGAAGATAGAGGATAATGATAAAGGCGAGGTGAGCAGCATGACCTGCATAAAGATGGAATTAGGAGAACCTGATTCAAGCGGAAGAAGGCGGCCTGTCCCGATACAGGGCTCGGAATACGTAATGCCGGTAGACACGGTTGTAATAGCGATAGGGCAAGGCCCGAACCCCCTTATCTCTCATACCACCAAAGGTTTTGCGGTAGATGAGAAGTCGGGAGAACTTAAGATAGACGTAAATTACATGACCTCGATAAAGGGCATATTCGCAGGCGGCGATATCACGATAGGCGAGGGTACGGTCATCGCGGCTATGGGCGCCGGCAAGAGAGCGGCCGTGGCGATGGACAGATATCTTAAGGAGCAAAAGTGAAAAGGATTTCTCTTTTGTTTTTGTCGGCCATTGTCACCTTATCCTTAAGCGGGTGCTATATCAATTTTACGGCCTTGACGAAGATAAACGATGACGGCTCGGGTTTCAGGATAACGACCTATACCGCCGACGGGGCAAGCGAGAAAGATGAATTGATCAAAAATTATGATTTACCCGCCGGAGGCAGCTTGGAATCGGAGAAGGACGTAAAGGACAAATCTCCGGACTATACCTACGAGGCCAAGCGGTTATTTAAGGACTTAAATAACCTCGCGCCTGATTATGTGAGAAAGGGGGCAAAGCCGGGGTACGTCTCAGATAATAGGTTCTCGCTAAAGATCAGGAAAAATATCTTATTCGCGACTTATGAATATGAAGAGACCTATAAGGATTCGACCGATGAGAGACAGTTCAGGGAATTTTGCGAGAGATGGTATAGCCACAACCTGGATGAGGCCGTCAAGGATTTAACGGATATATTCCCCCGGCTTCTTGAGAAAGAAAAAATAAAGGCGCTCCTAAACGAGAGATATCGTCCCTATGTCGATTATTTAATGACAGCGTTCTTAAAGAAGGGCAGCAGCCTTGCCGACGAAGATAACGTGGAATTTAAGGAAAAGATGGATGAGTACGAGAGAAGATATGGCGAGGAAGAATTTCTGCCGTTCATGGCCGATTATATCGTATCGCGCGACAAGGGAGTAAACCGGCAAGAGGTTTTGCGTAAACTAAGAGAGGCCTATAAGAAGTACGAGGAGAAGGCCGGTGCTTACGGGGAACGATTAGCGGAGGATAATTATGATGATGCCTTCGGAGTCTACGGCATGTCGATCTTTAAGAGTTACCCGTTTAATATATCAGTTGTTATGCCGGGTAAGATCGTAAGCGCCAACTCACAAGAGGTCAGCAGGAATGTCGCGAAATGGGAGTTCTCACCGGCTGATTTTTTATTTAAAGAATATACGCTGCGGGCGACGTCAAGGAAACTGAATTATGTCGCCGTCGCTATCTTAGCCGTTGCGCTGATGACCGTGGTCATTTTAATTTTGCGGAAGATCAAGAGGTAAATGGATAAGTGAGAAGAGCGGTTGTCGCTATGAGCGGCGGCGTTGATTCTTCGGTCGCCGCTTTTTTGTTGAAGGAAGAGGGTTACGAGGTCATCGGCGTTACGATGCGGTTATGGCCCTCGTCATTGTGCGGAGCGCACGGCGAGAAAAGTTGCTGTTCTGTTGAGGCCATTGAAGACGCGCGTGCCGTGGCTGCCCAACTTGGGATCCCGCATTATGTGATGAACCTCGAGGATGATTTTAAAAGCGGCGTCATAGATTATTTCTGCGCCGAGTACGCGAGGGGCCGGACGCCGAATCCCTGCATCGTCTGTAACCAGAAGATAAAATTCGGCAGGTTATTGGATAAAGCAAAGAGTTTAAATGCCGATTATATCGCTACAGGTCATTATGCGTTAATAGCCAAAGACGGAGTAAGCGGACGGTATTTTATAAACGAGGGAAAGGATAAATCGAAAGACCAGTCGTATGTCTTGTTTAACCTTACTCAGGAGCAACTTAAAGATGTCCTACTTCCGCTGGGCGGACTTACAAAAAAAGAGGTAAGGCAAATAGCCAAATCGAGCCGCTTAAGAGTCTCCGATAAGCCCGAGAGCCAGGATATATGTTTCATAGTCAAGGGCGACTACAGGGATTTCATAAAGGATAAGATAAGCGGCATCAAGCCGGGCAGGATAGTGGATACGGACGGAAAAGTCCTGGGTGAACATAAGGGCATCGCTTTTTATACGATAGGGCAAAGGGAGGGTTTGGGTATCGCCGCGTCCAAGCCTTTATATATAGTCAAGATAGACACCGAAAAAAATCAGATCGTATTAGGAGACATCGAGGCGGTAAAGGGTAATGAACTAGTCGCCTCTGATATCTCATGGATGGCGCTCGGCGGCCTTAAGGAAGGTATCCGCGCGAAAGCGAGGATAAGATATAATCACCCAAAGGCCGGCTGCGAAGTTTTCCCGTTTTCCGATAGCAAGATAAAAGTGGTATTTGATGAACCGCAACATGCCATTACTCCGGGGCAGGCGGTAGTTTTGTATGGGGATGAAAAGGTCTTGGGGGGCGGATGGATAGATTAAAGAGGATTCTTAAGAAGATGGGCAGGGTGGTGATCGCGTTCTCGGGAGGGGTTGATTCCACCTTTTTAGTTAAAGCCGCGAAAGATATCCTCGGAAGGAAGAATGTATTGGCCGTCACCGCTACCTCAGAGACTTTCCCGAAATCCGAACTGAAAGACGCAAAGAGGCTGGCCCGATTGATCGGTGTAAAACATATGGTGATCAGGACCAAAGAACTGGAGGACCCGAATTTTAAGGCGAACCCTCCGCGCAGGTGTTATTACTGCAAGAGTGAGCTCTTCTGTAAGTTAAGTAGGATAGCCGAAAGGGGCGGTTTTAGATATGTCGCCGATGCCTCAAACTATGACGACAAAAAAGATTTCAGGCCGGGGGCCCTCGCGGCGAAAGAAAATAAAGTCCGGAGCCCGTTAAAAGAAGCGCGCCTGACCAAGGATGATATAAGAAGGTTATCAAAAAGATTAGGGTTGCCGACATGGGATAAGCCTTCTTACGCGTGCCTTGCGTCGCGCATACCTTATTACGAGGCGGTCACCGGAAAGAAATTAAACAGGATCGAGGCGGCAGAGGAGGCAGTGCGTAAGAGATTTGTCCTCAAACAGGTCAGGGTCCGTTCTCACGGAGATGTCGCCAGGATCGAGGTCGCGCCTGAAGATATAAAAAGGCTCATCGATGATAAAGCAGGCGGGGATATCGTCAAAAGACTTAACGCGCTCGGTTTTAAATATGTGACGGTCGATTTAAAAGGTTATCGCACAGGCAGCATGAATGAGGTTTTGAGTAGGAAAAGGCATTCCGATTAAACGAAGGCTTGCTTTTTGACGAGGTTGTGATAACATTTATAAGGTACAAAATGAGGGCGGCGTAGCTCAGTTGGTTAGAGCGAGCGGCTCATACCCGCTATGTCATCCGTTCGATCCGGATCGCCGCCACCAAGATTTATATGAGAATGTTATTTCAGTTATTCCTTATCTTAGTTTCCGCAGGAAGCATAGCGATAGGATTATTCCTGTCGCTAAAGCCCTCTTCGGCGATCGAGTTCCAGAAAAAATTCTATGAGCAGATAAACTGGCGAATCGAGCCGGTCTCCATGTCAAAAGAAATCCGCAACACCAGGATCATGGGCCTTTTCCTTATTATCGCCGCCCTAGCGACGGTGCTCTTGAGTCTATCATGCTACTAGAGAAGGTTAAAAATACCGTTAAAAGATACAGGTTTCTCGAGAGAGGGGACAGCGTCGTCGTCGCCGTATCGGGCGGCCCGGACTCCACAGCGCTCCTCTTCGTCTTAAACGACCTTAAGTACGATTACCTCCTCAAATTGTCTATCGCCAATTTTAACCATATGTTCCGCGGCGCCGGGGAGGCGAAGAAAGACCGCGATTATGTCTACGCGCTCTCCCAGAGGCTTAGATTGCCTTTGATATTCGGAGAAGCGGATGTTCCGGCATACGCCAGAAAGGCCGGCCTTTCTTTGGAGGAAGCGGCCCGCGAGAAGAGATATGAATTCCTGTTGAATACGGCCAAAGAAGTGGGTGCCTCAAAGATCGCCTTCGGCCATACCTTGGACGACCAAGCCGAGACGGTCTTAATGAGGATGATACGCGGTGCCGGACTTGGAGGCTTGCGCGGGATCCCGCCGTCGCGAAAGATGGACGGCAAATTGATTATAAGGCCATTGATCGAGGCCTGGAGGAGCGATGTCGAGGTCTATCTGCGCGCCCTGAATATCAAGCCAAGGCAAGATATCACAAATACGATGACGAAATTTTTGAGGAACAGGATAAGGCACGAGTTGCTCGCTTATCTAAAGGGCTATAATCCGAATATAAAAGAGGCTTTGGTTAGAAATGCTCAAAGCCTTACTTATGACTATGAGGTCCTTGCGGATCTAATCGATAGAGAATTCGAAAGATGCGCCAAGATAAATAGGCATTCGGTCAGGATCCCGCTTCGTAATTTTAAGACTAAGCCAACCGGCATACGCAGGGGGATATTACGGAAGGCGATAGAGGTCTTAAAAGGGGACTTGCGCAGGATAGACTATTCCCATATCGAAGATATAGAAGGGTTAATCGAGGCAAATAAAGGCGCCCTAGACTTGCCGGATAAGATAAGAGTCAGCAGGGCAGGGAATTCGCTCATTTTCAATAAGACCGAAGAAGCGCCCCGCTCAAGCCCTTCGGGTTTGCGCCCTTCCCCTTCGGGGAAAATCCGGAGGCAACTTCTGATTCCCGGGAAGACGCATGTGCCCGAATTAGGCCTGATATTCGAGTCAGAGTTTGTCAGGACGAGGGTCAGGTTCGGCAAGCCAACTAATGTAGAATATATGGATTACGCGAGACTAAAACATCCCTTGTATTTAAGGACATGGGAGAAGGGCGACAGGTTTAAGCCGCTCGGAATGGCATCCGAGAAGAAACTCCAGGATTTTTACGTTGACGGAAAGATCCCCCGCGGCCGGAGAAGTTCAATCCCCCTCGTCGTATCCGGCAGAAAGATAATCTGGGTCTGCGGCCTGCGCCTTTCCGATGAAGTAAAGATGACTTCCGGGACAAGGCGCATACTTAAACTTTCCTATAAAAGGGCCGCCTAATTTTCTTGCCTTTTACGGATTTTTTCTGATATAATCAAATTTTACTAAAGGAAGGATTCAAGATGAGTAACGGCCAAAAGAGAAAGAATAACAAGAAGAACAATAATCGGCTGCAGATAACGCTCCAGCGTCTCCTGTTTGGGATCATGCTCTTGTTGATGCTATCGTATATATGGCGCACCACAAACCAGTCCATAGGAGTGGCACAGCCGAGGGAGCTCAGTCTCTCCGAGTTCTCGAATTATGTCGTCCATAATAAAGCCGAGCAGAAGATAAAATCGGCTGTAAAGTCGGAGAATATAATCGAGGGGGAATTTACGGACGGCTCGCGCTATCTAGTCAATATCGCGGAAAACGACCCGGATATTATCAGACTCTTAAGGGAGAACGTATCCGATTTCAGGATCAGGATACCGCGGACGTTCTGGGCTAACGTATTCTATACGATCCTGGGGCCGCTTATATTTGTCCTGCTCTTCTGGTTTCTGATATCGCGCAGCGCGCAGTCCGGAGGCGGCAGGATCCTGTCGTTCGGCAAGAGCCGCGCGAGGCAGATATTAGGCGAACAGTTAAAGATCACCTTTCAGGATGTCGCTGGAGTCGATGAGGCGAAGGAAGAACTTCAGGAAATAATAGAATTCTTAAAAGATCCCCGAAAATTCCAGCGCCTCGGCGGCAAGATACCGAAAGGCGTTTTATTGATCGGCCCGCCGGGCACGGGAAAAACCCTTCTGGCCAAGGCGGTCGCCGGAGAGGCGGGAGTGCCTTTCTTCTCGATAAGCGGGTCCGATTTTGTCGAGATGTTCGTCGGCGTGGGCGCATCCAGAGTGCGTGACCTCTTCGAGCAGGCGAAGAAGGCCGCGCACATCGGCGGAAAAGGATGTATCATCTTCGTCAATGAGATAGACGCGGTCGGAAGGCAGCGTTTCGCCGGCATAGGCGGCGGGCACGACGAGCGTGAGCAGACCCTAAACGCGCTTTTAGTCGAGATGGACGGATTTAATACGCAGGAAGGTGTCATATTAATCGCCGCGACAAACAGGCCCGATGTCCTGGACCCGGCGCTGTTGCGTCCCGGCAGATTTGATAGAATCATAGTCGTAAGCAGGCCAGATATCGTCGGCAGGGAGGCGATATTGAAGGTTCATGTGAGAAATGTGAAATTAGCGCCTGAGGTGGACCTTAAATTAATTGCCCGCAGGACCGTGGGTTTCTCGGGCGCGGATTTGGCGAACCTTGTAAACGAGGCGGCATTACTTGCCGCGCGCAGGAACAAGGAGGCCGTTACGATGGAGGAGCTTGAGGAGTCTATCGAACGCGTCATAGCCGGGCCCGCGAAGAAGAGCCGTGTCATCACGACTCACGAGAAAGAGATAACGGCGTACCACGAGGCAGGGCACGCTTTATTATCTTTATTGATCCCCGGCGCCGAGAGCCTGCACAAGGTGACTATACTGCCAAGGGGTATGGCGGGCGGATATACTCTTACGGCACCGACCGAAGACAGATATTATAGAGCCAAGTCAGAACTGCTTGCCGATATTACGGTCTCGCTGGGCGGCAGGGCATCGGAAGAATTGATATTTGCCGATATAACTACCGGCGCGCGGAACGATATGCAGGTGGCGACCGAGATGGCACGGAGCATGGTCACCGAGTTTGGAATGAGCGATAAACTGGGCCCGCTCACGTTCGGAAAGAGGCAGGATCAGATATTCTTAGGAAGGGACATCTTGGAAGAGAGAAATTACAGCGACCAGACCGCCTTATTGATAGACCAAGAGGTCAAACGCATAATAGACGACTGTTACAACCGCGCGAAAGAGGCGCTCACTAATAACAGGGACAAGTTAAAACTGCTTGCTGAGACGCTGCTCGAAAAAGAGGTCTTGGACGTTAAAGAGGTAAGGCGGCTCTTAGGGCTTCCCGATAATGAATCTCCGGCTGCTGGAACTTAAAGATATAGACGAGATAGCGGATGAGCTGCGGGCGCTGAAGGTGCATCCGGGCGGAATCGGTATCATGGCGCCTAAAGCGCTTTCAAGAGTAATAAAAATTAAAGGGCTGGATTCCGTCGCGCTTAATATATTGAAACAGGATATGCTCTCGATAGGCGGCGATTGTGCCGTCTCGTGGGACGCGTTTATAAAAAGAACTAAAAATGCCGAAGGCATCATAATCGGTACTATAGCCCAGATAGATCAGCTCTGTGAAAAATTAGAGAGACAACCGCTCGGCCTTTCCGAATTGGGAAAGAAGTTGCGCTTGCTTGAGGATAATCTCAACAAGCGCGATTTTATCCTTAGCGCCGGCAGATATAAATTGAAGTTAGGCGCGCGGACGCATATAATGGGGATATTGAACGTCACGCCGGATTCCTTCTCCGACGGCGGGCTGTATACGGACAGGGAAGAAGCGGTAAGACGCGCCATCGAGATGGAAAGCCAGGGCGCGGATATAATCGATGTCGGCGGCGAATCCACACGGCCCGGTGCGAGGACGGTCTCGGCCGAAGAGGAATGCGAAAGAGTCGTCCCTCTGATAAGAGTCTTGGCAAAAAAAATAAAAGTGCCGATTTCGGTCGATACCTCGAAACTTTCGGTCGCGCGAAAGGCGCTTGATTGCGGAGCCGTTATAGTAAACGATATATCGGGATTAAAGAAAGAGCCGAAGATAGCGAGGCTCGTAAAGAAGCATAAAGCGGCGATCGTCCTTACGCACATGAAAGGGACGCCACGCACGATGCAGAAGAATCCCAAGTATAAGTCTTTGGTATGCGATATAACAGAGGGTCTGCGGCGCAGCATAAGTATCGCCAAAGACGCCGGGATATCCGATAATAGTATAATCATCGACCCCGGGATAGGGTTCGGCAAGACGGTTGAGCACAACTTGGAGATACTTAAGAGGTTGCGCGAATTCAAGTCGTTAGGCTATCCTATCTTAGTCGGGACGTCGAGGAAGTCCTTTATCGGAAAAGTATTGGCCGCGGAAGCGCAAGAGAGATTGTTCGGTACCGCGGCATCGGTCGCGGTCGCGATCCAAAACGGAGTGAACATATTACGGATCCATGATGTTGACCAGATGCGCCAAGTCGCGCGCTTAACGGATGCCATTTTAAATGTTTGATATCAGCAGAATAGGGACGATAAGTGAGATAGTGAATCTGATCTGGAAACCTATAATAGAGATAGCGGTCCTGTGGTTTATTATCTATCGTTTGTTTGTCTTTATCAAAGGCACGCGCGCCGTGCAGGTCCTGCGCGGCATAATAATCATAGCGATAATATTTTTTCTTACCCAGCAGCTAAGATTCGACGTCATCAACTGGATATTCATGAAGTTATTCGCCCTTTCGGTGATCGCCTTCCTGATCGTATTCCAGCCGGAGATGCGCAGCGGCCTTGCGAGGATAGGCAGGGAGAAGGTCTTCGGCAGCATAATAACCGAAGAGAGGACTATCGAGGAGGTCGCTAAGTCCGCCTCGATGCTATCCAAGAAGAAGATAGGGACGATCCTGGCGATACAAAGAGAAGTAAGTCTGGAACCGTATCTGGAAAGCGGTGTGGCGATCGACAGCAACCTGACCAGCGAGCTCCTTAACACGATATTTATGCCGAATACCCCTTTACATGACGGCGGCGTCATCATCCACGGCGACAGGATAGTCGCGGCCGGCTGTCTTTTTCCGCTGACACAAAATCCGGACGTGAACAAATTATTGGGCACCAGGCACAGGGCGGCGATAGGGTTAAGCGAGGAGACCGACGCGGTATGTGTCGTGGTATCCGAGGAAACGGGCATTATCTCCGTCGCGAATGCCGGGAAATTGACACATGATCTGGACAGGGAGCGCCTGATAAACCATCTGCGCGTGCTTTTATACAGGCCGAAGAAAGAGAAACGGCCGCGGATAAAATTATCCGCCAACCTATTCTTTAAGAAAAAACATGACTAGCTGGCTGGGAAAAAATTTTTGGCTTAAGATAGTATCGTTGGCGCTGGCGATCATCACTTGGTATTATGTCGCTGAAGAGTCGCGGCATATGCCGGGCGAAGAAAGACTGCCGTTCTGGGTCAGTTATACGCAGGCGAATGTCGTCAAAGAAGTAAAGATCGTCCCCGTAATCGTCGGCCATCCAGCAGAAAATTACGTTCTCCGTTCGGACAATATAACGGTAAAGCCGGATACTACTTTTATAATGGGGCCAAAACGCATAGTAGACAAGATAGGCTCTTTGAGGACATGGCAGATCGATGTTACCGGTCAGAACAAGACCTGTACTTTGATGGCGCCATTAGAGCTGGTCAAGGGAGTGAGGTTCTACGGCTCCGGCGGAATCGTTGATGTCACCATTCCTATCGAGAAAGCCCGGTAACCCCCGTAAATCAAGATGCCAAAATTAGGCGTAAATATAGATCATGTCGCGACATTAAGACAGGCGAGGGGAGGCGTTGAGCCGGAACCCGTCCTGGCGGCGAGCCTATGTGAGGCGGCCGGATGCGATTCCATAGTCAGCCACTTGCGCGAAGACAGGCGGCATATAAACGAAAAAGACTTATATATATTAAGGAAGACAATAAGGACCCGGCTGAATATGGAGATGTCTATCGCCAAGGAGATAGTAGGTATAGCCCTGAAGGTAAGGCCCGATGAAGCCACGCTGGTCCCGGAAAGGCGTAAGGAACTTACGACCGAGGGAGGGCTTGATTGCGTTAAATACGGCAGAGAGATTTCCGAGGTTGTACATAAACTGCGGCAGAAAGGGATAGTCGTAAGTCTATTTATAGACGCGGACAGAAAACAGATCGACGCCGCGACCAAAACAGGAGCGGAGTTCTTAGAACTGCATACCGGTGAGTACGCGAACGCGAAAGATAACCACGTAAGACAGACACAGCTGAAGAAACTGGTTGAGGCGACTGAATATACCATCCGCTCAGGGTTACGCGTCAATGCCGGACACGGGCTGAATTACAGCAATGTCTCGGCTGTCGCGAAGATAGAAGGCATAGAAGAACTGAACATCGGCCACTCGATAATCTCGAGGGCGGTATTCGTCGGGCTGGATCGGGCCGTAAAAGAAATGCTGGCGCTCATAAGATGATAGAGGGATTCGGGGTAGATATAGTAGAGGTAACAAGAGTCAAGGCCGCGGTCAAGAAATACGGCAGTAGATTCTTAAACAAGATCTATACGAAGCGGGAACTTGATTATTGCAGGAGTAAAAGCGCTCCCGAGCAGCATCTGGCGGCAAGGTTCGCGGCGAAGGAAGCGGTTTATAAAGCCTTCGGCGGCGACGGCAAGATTACGATCGCCTGGACCGACGTAGAGATAATAAACGAGAAGAACGGAAAACCCAAGGTCATATTGAAAGGCAGCGCGAAGAAATTGATGGACAAAAGAAAGATCGCGAAGGCGGTCATAAGTCTCTCTCACACGAAAAATTACGCGGTAGGCAATTGCATACTGGTAGGGAAAGGTTGATTTGAAGATGAGGGTTCCGGGCGATATTAAAAAGTTACTGCCTAAAAGGAAGCTGGATGCGCATAAAGGCGATTACGGCCATGTCTTCGTGATAGCGGGTTCTGTCGGTATGACAGGCGCCGCGACATTGACTTCGATGGGCGCGCTATTGTCCGGAAGCGGGCTCGTGACACTCGGCATCCCGAAGAGCTTGAATCCTATCCTGGAGGTCAAGTTGACCGAGGTCATGACAAAACCCTTGCCGGAGACGGATGACCAGACTTTAAGCGAAGGCGCTTTTTCCAAGATATTGAAATTCGCCGAGAAAGCAAATTGCGTGGCCATCGGGCCCGGCCTCTCGAGGAATTTCAGCACGGAGAAATTAGTCAAGGAGTTGGTCGTCTCCTTGGATAAGCCGATGGTCTTGGACGCCGACGGGATAAACGCGCTGGAAGGAGAGGCCTCGATATTAAATTCGGCGAAGGCGCCGATAGTAATTACGCCTCATCCCGGCGAGATGGCAAGGTTGGTTTCTCTATCGCGTGACGCGATAGTAAAGGTGAAAGAAAAAGTTGCAAAAAATTTTGCCAATAAGTATAATGTCGTTTGCGTTTTGAAAGGTCGCCGCACGGTCGTGGCCGACCCGAAAGGGAAGGTCTACGTGAATTTGACGGGAAATCCCGGAATGGCTTCGGGCGGCGTGGGCGATATCCTGACTGGTATGATAGCGTCGTTTATCGGACAGGGGATCAAGCCTTTCGACGCCGCCAGACTAGGAGTTTTCTTGCACGGCCTCGCCGGAGATCTAGCGGCGAGGGAAAAAGGCGAGGTAAGTTTAATTGCCTCCGATCTTTTAAATAAATTACCCGAAGCGATAAAGTTGCTGGCGTAGCTCAGTTGGTAGAGCGGCTGTTTTGTAAACAGCGGGTCGGGGGTTCAATTCCCTTCGCCAGCTCCAGCATGTGGGCAGGTACCAAAGCGGTCAAATGGGCCAGACTGTAAATCTGGTGGCTACGCCTTCGAAGGTTCGAACCCTTCCCTGCCCACCAATTTAACAGAGAAATTTTATAACTCCAGCATCATCAATGAATTATGCGATATGGAAGTGCTGGAAGTAAAAAGAAGATAGTCCATTGTTGATTTAAAACCCTGAGAGAGACAATTTGGTTTTTACGGTGCACCGTTGCCCGCTGGGGTTAATCTCTCAGGGTTTCCCCAGCGGGCTAATTATTTATAGGGGGAAATATGAAACACAAGTGTTATTATTGCGGTGAACTGAAAGAAACCCAGCGTATAAATAGCATCAAAAATAACGAATTGAAGGCAGGCTATATGAGTAAAGAGCCTCGTAAAAAAATAGATGCGTGTAATGACTGCATCAAAAAGCACGGGGGGATAGTAAAAATAGCGAAAAGTATATAAGGTTAAAATAAAATGACAAACTTCAAATTTAACTTTGAGAGCGATGAGCAAAATGACTCCACGAATTAAAGGTTACACGATGAAGAAGAAAGGGACTCCAGAGCAAGAAGCGCTTAGGCTTTTCTTTAAGTCAAAATATTATAAAAAATTGTCCAAAGAGGCGAAGGAGCTTATCAAAAATCCCATCTTTAAAAAAGACCTCAAAGTTATGATTTCAAAATATCCGCCTCTTACAGAAAAACAGGTCGTCAAATTATATGGCACTAAGGAATGGGAAGAGCGCATTAAGGCGTGGCAGGATTTTATGGATAGACGGGGTATAAAATTTATGATTGGCAACAAACCTATGTTAAAAGGCACGATAAAACTGTCTATTGATAGGGAAGGCTTGCCGAGCATAACCCAAATTTCAAGGGAGGCAACACGGCAGGACTCTTTAGCCTTTAGCTCTCTCCAAACCCTATTAAAGAATCACTATCTCGGCAAAGCTACAATAACACAGGGCAGGAAAGAAGACATAAAGCGTAATAAGGCGATGAAGAAGGAATATGTAACCCGCAGGAAAAAAGGTGAGAAACCTACTGACATAATAGATAACCTATTAGAGAAATACCAGATAAAACATAAGAGGGCCAAGAACCCTCAAGACCCGCCTCCAAATAAACGAGTTAAGGATATAGTCCTTTCTAAAAAATACGATTAAAGCATAACCAATACCCTTTTTATGGGAGACCGATAACAGTCGGTCTCTTTTTTTGTCTTCAAAGTCCCCCCATAAATCGAATTTTCGATTCTTGGGATATCTTCTCTTGGTTTCATAAGGTATATTCAAAATGAAAGCAAGAAAGGCAAGAGATGAGCAAGAAGACATTTTATATCCACGAGGTAGCAGAAGCGACTGGGAAGCACGAGAACACAATCCGACGTTACATCAAGCGGGGACTAATCCCCGAACCCAAGAAGGAATGGAATGGCTGGCGTGTTTTTAGCAAGCAGGACATCGAGCGGATAAAAGAATTAACAGGGCAAGATGACCGAAAGCATTAAGTTTATAGAACTTGATGCTGACGAAGCGATGCCAAATGTGGCCAAGGATTTCATCCTCGATATGCTGGTGCAGTGGACTATTCGGGATATTTTAAAGGATAAAGATGAACCGTATAAAAAATATAAATGATTCCGAGCTCGTGAGCATTTTTCCAGAGGCGAAGAGGTTTATCCCGCAAAAGCTCAAAGAGTGGCGGGCACGCCTTAAAGAAATAGAGGACGTCATCGAGTTCAACCTTATTTTGATTAGGGCTTCGACTAAGGACGAGTTCAGCCGTTGGTTTATGATAGAGCTGGTGAAGATGGATGTTGAGCCAGCTCTGCTGGAAGCAACTCGGCAGATTCAACGGCTTAAACACCTGAAGGCCGTAAGCGAAGGCAAGTCTCCGAATGTCGATTTTAGGGAAGCCGTTGAGAGGGCAAAAGCCGTGCCTATATTGGAAGTCGCCGAGTCTCTAAAATTGAAACGGTCGGGCGAAAATTTTAAAGGCATATGCCCTTTTCATCCTGATAAAGACCCCTCGTTTTATGTTTACCCTGAGACTAATTCTTTTTATTGCTTCGGCTGTCATAAAGCGGGGGATGTGATTGCTCTTGCCGAGCATCTTTTTGGCCTGTCCTTTAAGGACGCTGTTTGTCGTTTGGGGGACTTTAATGGTTAACACGCTCGTTGATAAAAAAATCGAGGAGATTTCAAAAAGGCTTGAAGACATAAGCCATTTAGCCATCGCTAAAAAAATCTGCGATGAACATAAAATTATATTCTGCCAAGAGTTCTACGAATACGAGGATGGTTGTTATCACCCTGTTGCCGAGGAGCGGATACATAGCTGGATTAAGGCTGTCGTCGGCGATAAGTTTAAAATAAGATTTGCGGAAGAGGTCATATTTGCCTTGCAGACCGATACCTACCTCGAAACGGATAAGCTGAATAATACTCCTTTTTTAAACTTGAAAAATGGGTTGCTTGACCTGACTGCCCTTGAATTATTACCGCATAGTCCCGATATATATAGCACAATCAGGCTTGATGTCTCCTACGACCCAGATGCTCGATGTCCGAAATGGGACAAGACCGTCTCGGAGATATTTGAAGGGGATGCGGAAAAGATAGAGGCTACGCAGGAGTTTTTCGGATTATGCCTGACCAGAGAGACCAAATTTGAAAAAGCGTTATTACTCCTCGGAGAAGGCGCAAACGGAAAGTCCACCCTGCTACATCTTCTTCAAATGATATTGGGTGCGGGTAACTTCGTGGCAATACCGCTCGAAAAATTTAATAATCATTTCTACGTCGCTTCCCTATTCGGGAAACTTACCAATATTTCCATAGAGACGAACGCCAAGAGCGAAGTTTATGACGCAAATTTTAAGGGTATTGTGTCGGGGGACTCTTTAACCGCCGACCATAAATATAAAAAAGTTTTTACCTTTAGGCCATTCTGCAAATTAATTTTCGCCGTAAACGCCCTGCCAAGGGTTGATGACAAGACAGATAGCTTCTTTAGACGGCTTCTGATAATCCGATTTAATAAAACCTTTGCGGAAGAGGAGCAAAATAAGAACCTAAAGGCGGAATTAGCGGTGGAGCTGGACGGCATCTTCTTATGGTGTCTGGAAGGATTGAAGCGATTGCGGGGGCGAGGATACTTTCGTATAGGCGAAGGCATCCAGCAGGAGATAAAAGAATACCGCAAGGAGAATAATAATGTTCTGTTATTTGTGGAAGAGGACTGCGTCATCAGGGAAGACCTGTCCATATCAAAGCAGGGACTTTATTCCTCTTACTCCGAATGGTGCAGGACAAGCGGATATAGGCCAGTCAGTAAGCGGAAGTTAGGGGCGGAATTATTGCGACACTTTAGGAATATATCAGAGGACAGGGTTGGAGCGGGGCGGACACGAACTTGGGTGGGAATTGGTTTTGAGTCGTGTCTTAGTCTAAAAAGCGGACAGGAACGGACATAACGGACGTATCGTCTCTTTCCTATTCGCACGTAACAGAATATTAAATATATAAGGGAATATAGGTAAAGAAGGATGTGTCCTTTACGTCCGTATGTGGACATATAGGTTATTTTATTTGGCTTCCGCCTTCGGGTGGAAAAGTGGGAGATTAAAGGGTTATCCCCTGTTTTTTGACTGGCTTTATTTTCGTCATTGTTCAGAAGCAGGTCTGCCCTTGAATATATACCGAAATTAATATGAGTTATCTGATTTAAAGGTAATGAGTTACAGCGATAAGGATATAGGAGATGATATAGATGGCAAACATCAAGGCAGGGGTTTATAGACCCATCCCCAAAAGGCTTAGGATTAGAGAGAAAGAGCCAGCAAAAATGGTCAAGGTTTTAAGCCTTAACCTGCAATTTGTGGCTCGGTTATTGGCGAGATATATCAAAGAAGCCTACGCCAGCGACGGCCTCAAGGCAATAGATGGGCTTATGCCTCAAATTATAGCCTTGGACAAGGTCTGCAATACCTACCTTAAAGTTATCCAGAAGGGGCGCAGTATGGAGCGGATAAAACAGGCGCAAGAGCCTACTTTAGGCGATTTAATCTTATCAAAAGAGGGGACAGATGATAGATAGGGAACTCTTAAAGGCGTGGCAAAAAGATATTGTTGAGTTTATTGAGGATACTGTTTGGATTCCTACCCCTAAGGGCATCCAAAAATTACATCTCTGGGATTACCAGAAGGAAATCTTAAAGGAAGCGACCAGCCTGAAGGACGGTAAGCCCAGCTATCGAGTTCTCTGTTTGTCGATGCCAAAACGTAACGGCAAAACGATGCTGGGCAGTTTAATATTGACTTGGAAGTTTATCACCACTTTTAATTGTCAGGGGGTCGTGTGCTCTAACTCCTACACGCAGGCGCAGAACGTCCTTTTCGATACGTTTAAAGATTTTATTCGGTGTAGCCCTGTCTTGTTGGAACTGGTCAAGGCCGAGAACATATTCGAGGATAAAATATTATTACCCGAAACGAAATCAAAGGTAGTCTGCCTCTCTGCCAAGCTCCAGACCAGTTTTGGTTATCCTATTACAATCGGAGTTGTTGACGAAATCCACGCCAGCGAAGATAACGGAGAAGGTTTATTCCAAGTTTTAGCTTCGCAGTGCGCCGATAGGGACGGTCAAATAATTTTACCTTCTCAGGCTTCATCCAAGACGAATGTTCTTTATCGCCTGTATCAAGGCTCAAAGGAAGATGAGAGCGTTTATTTTTATTATACGCAAAAGAATCTTAGCCCTTTAATAGCCGAGAGTTTTTTAATAAGCAGGCAGAAGCAGATGCTCCCCAGCCAGTTCAGGGCATATCACCGCAACGAATGGTCTGAGGGCGGAGAAAGTTTATTTAATGAGGAGCAAATCTTAAAATGCCTCGACAAGGAATTTTCTTTATCCGATTTGAGCGGTTATGTTCTTGGCGCTGGCTTAGACCGTGCCCTCGCCTTCAGCAAGAACGCAGACAGGACGGTATTGACGTTCTTGGCGAAAGGCTTGCGGGAGGAGAAGGAAGTCTTTTATGTTGTTGATTCAAAGATTATAACGTTCTCCGATGCGGATTCCATTAAGAGCGCTTTAGTCGAGGCGAGACAAAGTTATGGGCTGGAGAACGTTGTCTCTGATGTATACCAGTCCGCCGATCTTCATTCTTGGGCACTGTCGCAGGGGTTTAAAAGCGAATTGCTACATCTAAGCCGTGAGGCGCAAATGCCGATATTTAATTTACTTTATAGGATTATTGACGAAGGACGCTTAAAATTTAGTCCAGATTTTGAGTTACTTAAAAAAGAATTGGAAGTCTTTAGCGTAGATACTTCAATGAATCCGCCTAAATTTGGCGGACAGCCCCACGATGACGCTGTTTACAGTCTGGCACTGGCTTTATGGTCTATGCGGGAGTTAGAGCCAGCGTGGACTGATTTTGGCGAAATCATAAAGAGCGTTAACGAAAGCCCAGATAGAATTATGATGGAGCAGTTTGGTCGCCGTAATGATGATTTTAAAGACCGAGATTTTTTAAATCCATTATCGACAATGTTT
>JAUYOH010000116.1 GCA_030695925.1 Candidatus Omnitrophota bacterium | reverse complement strand
ACAAGGGAGGGTGTCATGTGTAAAAGGGTGTTACGGCAAGCCGTGATCATTTTTATTCTGGTCTCGGCTGCTTCTGCGCAGGAATTATGGATTGGCAAGGATGGCAGTATCAGGAATATCGACGCCAGGGGGATTGTCGCGGGCGAAGGATATGTCTATCTGGCAACGGCTAAGGAGTTATATAAAACGGATGATGAAAAAGGCAAGTGGGAGGAAATATTCTCTCTTCCTTCCGGAGAAAACGAGATAGGATGCGTTGGCGCTGTCTCCAGAACTATATATATCGGGACAAAGCGCGGCCTATTCCGGTCGCGGGACGGAGGCAAGAGCTGGCGCAACGTCTTCAAGACGATAATCCCGGGGAAGAATAACGTCTTGTGCATGGAGCTATCAAAATATAATCCGGCTGCAATCGCGCTGGGTACGGAGAGAGGTATCTTTTTAAGCGAAGACAGCGGATCTTCATGGCGCGATATCAGTTACAATCTCAGGAATAAGCCGATAAAGTGTATCGGCTTATCGAAAGACGCGATTTACGCGGGCGGTGATGACGGCCTGTATGTCAAAAGATTTGGAGGGATTTTATGGGAAAGGCTGTTTGTTAAAAGCGCGCTCGATAAGAATACCGAAGAGGAACCGGCCGAGCCGCTTGAGGTAGACGGCGAAGCCGCCGCGATAAATTGCATAATGTTTAAAGCTTCAAGGCTTTATATCGGAAACGGCAGGAGTATATTATATTCTGATAACGGCGGGAAGGCATGGAGTTATTTTTCGCAAAGCGGGTTAGGCGGCACTATTAACTATATTCTTGCCTCGCGAAAATCTGAGAAACTGTATTGCGCTACGAGTAAGGGCATCTACGAATTCGATTTCGATAAGGCCGCGTGGTCAGAATTATATAAAGGTATGGACAAGGCCGCCGCGGTAAGAAGCGTTATATTTGACAGGGATAACGAAAAATCGCTCTGGGCGGTAACGAGCGCGGGTCTTTACAGGATTGAGAGCGGAAGGTACGCGGGCGAGCAATATATAGATGTGGAGAGAAATCTCAAGTCTCTTAGGATTGTGTTTAACGGCGAGCCGGCCATTAGAGAGCTTCAGCAGGCGGCGCTCAGGTTCAATGAGGTTGATCCCGAAAAGATAAAGAAGTGGCGGAGCGAATCGAAGGCGAGAGCGCTTCTGCCAAAAGTGTCATTTGGCATAGACAGGAATACTACCGACCTTTGGCACTGGGAGGGAGGGTCAACTACAAAGCCCGACGATGACATATTAAGGCCCGGCCGTGACAGTATAGACTGGGGTGCAACCCTAAACTGGGAACTCGGCGATCTTATCTGGAGCGACGACCAGACTAATATAGATGTGCGTTCGAGGCTGACGATACAGACGCGAGACGTGAACATCAGTATATTAATTATTTAGAATTTAGTATAGATAGCAAAGAATTGTTATGTCCTCAGACTGTATAGGCTTGAGGATTTTTTATTTATTAGGGCTCCAAAATGATGCTAAGTCAAGTTATTAGAAGGGGTTAAGAAGATGATTCCCACAGGAGTATCTCCTACAGAAGCGGCATTTGAAGTTATTGGCCTGGTTAATGCCAAGTCGATAATAGACTTCCTGTTTTTTGAGACTAGGATAGGCGCAGCTGTTTTTCTTATCGGGCTGTTGACCTCTTTGTGGCGATCAGTTCGAGAAACAGATTTTTCCGTTTTATGGGGGTTTCTAATCATGCTTTCTATTCTTTTATTTATATTCATTAAACCTATGGCCAATCTGGAGGATGTCACTTCCACTATGGAGGAGGCCGGATGGAAAGGCGATAGTACTGTGGAATCTTTAAAAGACACCTTTTTTGATACCGGTAAAACCAGAGCCGGCTCTTTAGGGCTTGTTTTGATAAGTGAGGCCTATAACTCTATTGTCTATGGCACGATAAACGCTATAACCAAGGTCACTCAACAGAAGGATTTTAACTATCTAAACAATCCTTTTATCGTGAATAAAGTGTCATTGTATTTGCATCATTTTAGTGCAGAAGGGATAAAGGATAATGCCTTAAGAAAAGATATCGAAGACTTCCTTAGGAATGAGTACCCGCAGACTTTAGGAAGGATGATTAATAATGGCAAGACTCAAGCAAAGATAACCAAGAAATGGTGGCCGGGAGACGAAGAGGTGGTAACGAACTATGACGAAGAAGGGCTAAGGCGCTGGGAGGACTTAGATGCAAGATTAAACGACTACATCAGGACAAATACTGACACTTTAGGTGTGAGTGGCCCATTTGCCGATCTCTTTATAAACTACAAGGCAATAAAGATTAAGCTCCTTGCCGGCCATATGCAAAAATCAGCCCAAGATATAGTTTCTGATACGACTGGTTACGGTATAGAACCACAGACTTCCCGTATAAGCTGGTTAATGAAACAACCCGCCAGTTGGTTTGCGTATATCTCTTCGTTTGTAGGCCAATTCTTCTCAACCACTCTGGCTGAATTCATGATCAAGGCTCTTCCGTACCTGCAGGGTTACGCGATAATGATTATCTATAGCCTTTTCCCATTTACCTTATTGTTATGCTTTTTATTCGGAACCTTGGACATCTTAAAAGAGTACTTTATCTATCTATTCTGGGTTAAGTCCTGGGTGATCATCTGGGCTCTTATTCATTATGCGGCTATTTACATGTCAACGCTACAGGCACATCTTGCTTCCGGAGCTACCAGCTCGTGGTTTTTTGAGAGGTCTTATTTTAATACGGTTACAGGGGTACTTTTAGTTATGTCTCCAGGTATAGCCTGGTTTATGACCAAGGGGGTATTATCCGGCATTGGAGAGGC
>JAUYOH010000099.1 GCA_030695925.1 Candidatus Omnitrophota bacterium | reverse complement strand
TGATCAAATGCGGCAAGTGCGGCAGTTATCTTATATCCTACTTCGCATACGGCCGGCACAGGAATAAGTTCTACTACTATACCTGCAGCCGCGCCCTCCAGAGGCTCGGATGCGATGCCGGAAGGCTCTCCGCTACATCGCTTGACAATGCAGTGATTGATTTCTTTAGGCGGGCATCCGAGGATCAGAGCATCATCGTGAAAGCCATAGGCGATGCGATCAAGGACTCCAAGGACAAGCTGAGTAAAGTAGAAAAGGAAATCAAATCTACTGAGGAAAAACTAAAAACCGCAAAAGATGAGGCCGATAAACTGCTCACTTTGATAATGGAAAACGCCATATCAAAAGGCCCCACCTACAAAGCCAAGATGGATGCTGCTGACGCTGAAATTATTACCCTTGAAGACAAGCTATCGAAACTTGAAGCCCAAAAAAGAGTGGCCCAGATGTCTGCCAATTCAGGCGAGTTCCTATACTCGAATATCCGATTCGCAATAAAGTATCTTGACCAAGCCCCGCCGGAAGCCCAAAAGGCCCTGATCCAAGCCCTTATCAAGTCGATAACGATATTTGACGACCACGTCGAGCTCAGGATGCACGTCGGACAGCCCTTTGAAGAGATTGCCTGCAATCTACCCGAGATACCCGCTAATAACCCCGGAAACACCCCTGAAAATGCAAATACCCCACAGGAAACCCATGGGGTATTGGTTGCTAACGCCGGTGGTTCGAATGGGCGTCAAACGTGGTGGGCCTGCCTGGACTTGAACCAGGAACCCTCTGATTATGAGTCAGATGCTCTAACCGATTGAGCTACAAGCCCGATGAGACTACAATTTACGCGACCAGCAGAAGCGTAAATTGTAAAGCCGAATTGGGTCTCGCCGTAGCCACACGCGAAAGCAATGTGGCGAAGGCAGACCCTACTGTTACATATTATCATAACATAAAACAGGAACGTAATTATACCTTATTCCGCTGAGGTTTTCAAGGGGAAAATAGGCGAGATCTTATTTTGCGGATTTTATAATTGGGGACGACGGTAGCTGTCCCCAATTATAAAAATCCCGTCAGAACTCTGTTTCAAGCGCTAAATTATCTGCGATCGTAGTACCTATCGGCCATGTATTTTTCCATTCGGCTTCCGGGCTCTCAAATACACATAAATACACTGTGCCAGTTTTGTCATTGCCGAGTGCCAGAGCAAACTGGACTATCTTCTCCCCTTCCGGATTTGTGGACCTGAAGTACCCGTTGTATCCTTTGAAATATGTATCATCGCCCGCTTCTCCTAAATTGCTTGATTCTATCGTAGCCGTCATTTTGTCAATCCATTGCTTTGCGTATTCGGATGGGATTTTACCCGTCTTCCCTAAGCAATTTTTTATTGTGTTGACTGAAAACCCGGTCTTGTATACTTTTACCTTTTTTAATGATTCTTT
>JAUYOH010000092.1 GCA_030695925.1 Candidatus Omnitrophota bacterium | reverse complement strand
GCGGCGGATTTCCTCAACCTCAACAATATCGATGTTGTCTGTCTTCAACACGAATTCGGTATTTTCGGAGGGGACGCAGGAAGTTATGTATTGGCATTATTGCGCCAATTGAAGATGCCCATCATAACGGCCCTGCATACGGTACTGAAAAATCCGTCGGCGCGCCAAAGACGCGTTATGAATGAATTACTTGATCTGTCTGATTATGTGGTTGTAATGACGCAAAAAGCTGTCGACATCCTTCAGGCAGTAAATAAGATACACGGGTCGAAGATACTATTGATCCCGCATGGGATACCCGACGTTTCTTTTATCGATCCCAATTTATACAAAGACCAGTATGGAGTCGAAGGCAAGACCGCGCTCCTGACGTTCGGGCTGCTTGCTCCGCATAAAGGGATAGAGGTTGTCCTACGCGCACTTCCTAAAGTCATAAAAGAGTATCCAAATGTGGTATACATAATCGTCGG
The DNA here is from genome assembly GCA_030695925.1 of Candidatus Omnitrophota bacterium. GTDB lineage: Bacteria > Omnitrophota > Gorgyraeia > Pluralincolimonadales > Pluralincolimonadaceae > JAGUXU01. The sequence continues at coordinate 560 of JAUYOH010000092.1, read as the reverse complement.
TGCTACGCATCCCAATCTGTTAAGACATGAGGGTGAAGCGTACAGACTTTTTTTGCAACGCCTTTGCGGTGAGCTTGAGATCTCGAAGAATGTTATTTTCCATAACCGGTTTGTGTCTCCTGAAGAACTCAAGGAGTTACTTGTGCTCGCCGATATTTACATTACCCCGTATCTTGAAGAAGCGCAGATAGTTTCCGGGACGCTTGCCTATTCGTTCGGCGTAGGAAACGCGGTCATCTCGACTCCATACTGGCATGCCGCCGAACTGCTTAGCGACGGCAAGGGTATTCTCGTGCCGTTTAACGATTCGGAAGCGATAGGGCAGGCGATCATAAGGCTTATTGGCAACGAAAACGAACGTAACGCGATGCGCAAGAACGCCTATCTTTTAGGCCGCGATATGATATGGAGCAATGTAGCGTCAAAATACGCGTCTATCTTCGAAGAATCCAGGATGAAACGCCCTCCCGTAGCGCAAAAGAAGATAACGATGTATCCTCTTGAACAGCTATTTCCCGTACTGCCTGACATCAAGCTCGACCATCTCGTGAGAATGACTG
>JAUYOH010000084.1 GCA_030695925.1 Candidatus Omnitrophota bacterium | reverse complement strand
GCACTGAACGATGTTCTCTCTAGACACAGCTATTGGGAAATTTGAGAGGTGACTCTCTTTGGGGTAGGGTTTAGATTTTTGCATGGGCAGGACTTTTAATAATAGAATAACGACGGCACACATGTTTATGTCTGCCGTAATATATTAAGGAGCTATCTATTATTCGAAAATGCGCTATTTCACTCTTGTTTTTTCTCTGCTAGCTTTGCCGCAAATCCCCTCGCCGCTTCAAGTATATCTACCGGAACAGCAAGAACAACTGTATTGGATGGGGAAGGTCCAAGACCGTCTATTGTCTGAAGAGTTCTTAACTGCATAGCGCCTGGAGAAGCGGCCATCGTCTTCGCTGCTTCCGCGAGATTAACGGCTGCCAGCTTATCTCCTTCTGCCTTAGTTATGGTGGCCCTCTTTTCTCTTTCCGCTGAGGCCTGCCTAGACATCATCCTTTTTAAGTCTTCAGGCACCTCTACGTCTTAAAGCTTGATTGCGGTAACTTCAAGACCCCAGTTTTCAGCTTCTTTTTCAATAACCTTTTCGATTTCATCTCCGATCTTTTCTCTTTCCGCCAAAAGCTCATCAAAACTCATTCCGCCTACCACGTCTCTTAAAGCGGCCTGTGCATACTGTGAAACTGCATAGAGATAGTTTTGAACCTTAATAACCGCCGTTTGAGCATCTACAACTTTAAAATAGACAACGCCGTTTATCGCTACAGGGACGTTATCTTTTGTTATAACCTGCTGTTTAGGGATATCATTTGTTGAAACTCGCATATCAATGGTCCTTGAATATTCAATAACCGGGATAATAAAATTTAATCCTGGCTGGAGTGTTCTGGAATATTTACCAAGTTGAAAAACTACGCCTGTTTCATACTGCTGGATGATTCTACTGACCAAGCGATAATCACAATCAAAATCGGGATTAACAAAAACAATATAGGCATACTCCCTCCTTACTTATAAACGCTGCAACCTGCCAGTGCGAATATTAGTTATATAATTATACCCTGCGGTTTTGATTATATAAAAAAATATAAAGATAGTTTTTGGCATTAGCCATTTCGCAACACGTCAAAAAATATTTTAAGCGAAGCTAATTCTGAAAAAGTTAAAAATGTGCATTACTTGGAGAATAAAAAATTTAATGTTTGCCCACCTACTAATGCTGAACAAACACTAAATCTTTCTTTAACCGATTATTTTCTCTTGTGGACTGCGCAACTCTTTGATTTTCCAGATGCAAAACTTTTACACGGCTTGCCTTCTTTTGTTTTAGCAATACATTTTACTTTTGCCAAGTAAATCACCTCCCTTCTAGTCAATTATTTAAACCCATCACTTCTATAGCTTAATGCAATACTTATTATTAGTCAAGAGATATTGGGTTATCTTTACAACTCTTTGGTACATTTCATGTTACTTTATGGCGACTAAGACCCGCACGGTACAAAAACTATATCTGTCCTACAGAGTAAGTATACTGCTATTTCAATCATAGCCTTCCGGTTAACAAACTTATACACCCTTTGCCGCGGGAACTTTTCCCCGCAGAAACAGACTTGTATTTTCGGGCCACGAAAGCAATATCCCGCGTTGTCATCCAATCGGTCTGGAAATCAGCTCCCGCAGAAAATTAAAGAGGCCGGATTTTTTTGAACAAGCGGATCCCGTATTTCCGCGGATTATCCAGAACATCCGTGCCGAAAAAAAGAATTAACTGCTGGCCGGCAGAGTTGAACGAAATTTTCACGTCCAAACCCTGTAAAAAACATAACGTCCTCAAGGCAGAATCCCGTGTCTGCTTCGGCAGGCCATATAACGTAAAAACTTCAGGTTCAATACCCACTGATTGCGTCATCCTGATAGTTTCAACAAACTGACGCAGATCGATCCGCTTATTAAGCGCCTTGTTTACCTCCTGATCAACTGATTCAAGACCATAGGCTATATACTTTACCCCCGCCTTCGCCATCAAACTAAGAAGCTCTGCATCCACCAGATCCGATCTCGTCTCACACCAAATCTCTATTTTCCAGCGCTTCTTAATGATAGCTCGCATGATCAATCTGATCCGCTTCTTATTAAAGGTAAAAGAAGGATCAGCAAAGAAAAATCTACGGATCCCGTTCTTAACGCAGACGTTCATGTCTGCGAGCACGCGGTGAGACGAATGCACCCGGATAGTCCGGTTAAAAGCTCGCGGTGTATAACAAAAATTGCAGTTATAAGTACAACCGCGGGAAGTGAGCATCGCCGCGCCGGTATGATCACTCCAGCGAAATACGCCTGTCTGATAAGGGGAAGGTAATTTATCCAGGTTACGAACAAACGGCCCAGAGGCTGTTTCATAGATCTCATCCTCTAGCCGGAAGGCTATACCTTTTACTTTTGTGATATCTCCCTGCTTCTGTAGGCAGTTAATAAGAGCAGGCATCACGACCTCCCCTTCTCCCCGAATGATCAGATCAACATCAGGCATCTGCGTTAATGCCCGTCCAGGCATAAAAGTTGCCTGAGGACCACCCAATACAACCACAATAGACGGATTGCACATTTTGATCAGCTTTGCCAATTGCATTGCCAGACGGATATTCACCTGATATACCGCCAAACCCACTACCATAGGTTTAGATTTAAGAACAAACCTGCTGATCGACTTATCCGTAAG
>JAUYOH010000113.1 GCA_030695925.1 Candidatus Omnitrophota bacterium | reverse complement strand
CTGAACAGCGCCTTAGGTATTGCAATTGACTGCCTAAGGTGTTATCCTGTGGCGGTAATACAGGGTTCTGAGGCAAGGAAAGCCATCTTATAACGATGATTTTTTTACCTTTCCCAACCCACCAGCGACCCCAGTAATATCGTTCTCCTCGCATAACGGGAGAGTTTAAGGCCTATGATCTGAATGTAGATCGTAGGCCTTTTTAACTGGCGATGTGTTAAAGACTTAGGGCATCACACTTATTGGCCACATATCGAAAATTTTCGCACCACAAGCTGTTTATAAAGCCTCTCTGAATAGCGCCACTTAATCGCCAAAATAGGCCAAATCTTCTCTTATATACTGCTCGCTATATAATGAAAATATTGGCAATATTCGAGGTGTTTTCGAGTTTCAGGAGGCCATTATATACGGGGAGAGAGGTTTTCTATCGCTATGCGGTAGGATCTTTGAGCAGTTTCTGCCACTTTTCCTTTTGTTTTTCCCAATCTAACTCGCGGCAGATTTCGTTAATCTTGTATTCGGGGATTAATGAGATGTTCTTATCATCGGAAAGAAGGATTTCTTCTTGAATGCTTGGCGCAAGCATAAGTGAGTTCATGATTAAGTAGATTTTAATATCTCCTAAGTTAAGCCACTCAGCCATTTGTTTTAAGTCTTTCACTCGGCCGTCAACTAGTACGTCTTGTATTTGATGCGCTAAGATCAACCTCTGCCGTAATTGCGGCTCGTTTTTGATATTTATCTGGTTAGGCGGAACCGGCAGGTTCTTAAGCTCCTTGAGCTCTACCTTATATTGGCAGCTCTTGTTGTTTTTTAGCAGAACAATTTCAAGTATGCCTTTGTTGCCATCGAAACTCGCCTCCTTAAGAACGGTTTTTATGATTGCACTCTTATCTTGGAGGTTAAAGGTATCCCATACTTTCTCGTCGAGCTTTGGCATAGGAGTCAACGTTCTTAGCAATTCTATGATTTTCTGCTCAATCTTCTGCGCGCTGAGCAGGCGGGTAGGACAAGTTTTGTAACCGCGCTTACTAGCGCTCATACAAAGGTAGTAATGATATGTGTATTTATTGGCTTTGGTGTTATACGAGAAATACATCGCGCAGTTACAGGCTTTGCAGCGCAGGAGGCCGGTAAGCAGTCCTACATGTTTAGTCTTCTTAGTCATCTTCCAATCAGGCCTGTTTTCTACGAGTATACTCTGTACCTTTTGGAAAGTTTCATCCGTTATGATTGCTTCATGCTCTCCCGGATATATCTCGCCATGGTATAAAACCTTGCCGGTATAAAGCGGTTTTCTTAATATCTGCTGCATACCATTGCTTCTAAACTGAATTCCGCCGAACTTTTTGCCTGTTTCAGATGTGTGCTGCTTAGTTGTACATCCTAGTTCATTCATAATCATCGTTACGGATAGAATGGAGCGTTTTTCGATATACGAGTCGAAGATTTTACGTACAATCTCGGCTTCCTTCTGATTAACCACGAGCTTATGCTTATCCTTATCGATGTTATAGCCTAACGGCGGCCTTCCGCCGATCCATTTGCCTTTCCTTTTGGCAGCGCCCATCTTGTCACGAGTGCGTTCTGAGATAATTTCTCGCTCAAACTGCGCAAAAGAGAGGAGGATATTAAGCGTAAGCCTGCCCATCGAGTTTTGCGTATTAAAATGCTGCGTAATCGATACAAAAGTTACACCATGTTCTTCAAAGACGGACAGTAGTTCTGCAAAATTAAGAAGTGAGCGCGATAAGCGATCAACCTTATAGACTACTACGCAGTTAACCTTGTTGGTTTTAATATCGGTCATAAGCCTCTGAAGTGCGGGCCTGTCTGTGTTTGCTCCCGTAAAGCCCCCGTCATCGTATTCTTCCGGTAAGCAAATCCATCCTTCGTTCTTTTGGCTGGCAATGTAGCTTTCGCAGGACTCGCGCTGGGCATCCAAAGTTGTAAAGTCGCGCTCAAGTCCATCGCTTACGGATTTGCGCGTATAAATGGCGCAATTAATGATCTTCTTTTCTTTGGGTTCTATGGTTTTCATAAGTTAAAAAAGTTATAGCCATTCCAATGCGCGCCGGTGATCTTTTCAGCTACGGCAGTGAGGTGCTTATATATCTTTCCTTCATATTCAAAGCCGTCTTCAAGCACCTTAACTTGCTGTTTTTTGCCGCGGTAATCTTTAGTAATGATAGTACCCGGAATAGGGAGGCGTATATCTCTTCCGCGGGTTTTAGTTCTCGCCTGCGTTTCAACGCTTACCTTAGGCCTGATTGCCTTGTTGTTAACCGGATCATATTTTTCAATAAGCTCCTTAAGCCGATCTTTGGCTTTAGCTGATAGGCCGCTATAGTGGTGAGCAGGGCCTTCAGGCCGCGTCGAACCACCATATTCAAGCTCTTGCAGGCGGTAAGCGATTCTTTTAACCAGGTAAATCTTATTATCCGAGCTCGCCTTTT
>JAUYOH010000075.1 GCA_030695925.1 Candidatus Omnitrophota bacterium | reverse complement strand
AAGCGGCCACTCAACGGCCTCCTTTAACTCTTCTTTGATATTTTCTAAACCTCCAACCTCATCCCACTTTACGTCCGGCACTTCCACGAAGACTTCCCGTATCGCGGAAGGCTCGACCTCTTTCATCGCTTCCAAAAAATTATCTGATGTGACTTCTAACTTCATTAAAGTCTCATAAGGAATGTCAGCCATCTCAAAATCGATCTTGGGTAAAATTTTCCTTAGCGCACTCATCGCCGCTTCCCTTGCTAAGGCCTCTAAATCAGCTCCAACAAACCCGTGGGTAATCTCAGCCAATTTCTCTACATTAACGTCTTCTGACAGAGGCATGCCTCTTGTATGTATCTCTAGGATTTTCAGCCTACCGTTTTTATCCGGTATAGGAATGGATATCTCCCTGTCAAATCTACCCGGTCGTCTTAATGCGGGATCTAAGGTATTAGGTATGTTTGTTGCTCCTATAACTATTACCTGTCCTCGCGACTCCAGGCCATCTAGTAGAGATAAAAGCTGCGCCACAACACGTCTCTCAACCTGCTTTTCTCCGCCCATATCTTCCCGCTTAGGGGCAATCGCGTCTATCTCATCTATGAATATAATCGCTGGAGCATGATTTTTGGCATCCTCAAATACGCTTCGAAGCCGCGCCTCGCTTTCACCGTAAAATTTACCCATAATCTCAGGGCCCGTTATATGCGTAAAATAAGCATCTGTTTCATTAGCTACGGCGCGGGCAATTAAGGTCTTTCCTGTGCCCGGAGGTCCATAGAGAAGCACTCCTTTTGGCGGTTCTATCCCCAATCTCTCAAACACCTGAGGATATCGCAGGGGAAGTTCTATCATCTCTCTTATTCTTTGGATTTGCGAGCCGAGGCCGCCGATATCTTCGTAGGAAATTTTAGCAGGTCTGGCTTCCCCTGTCTTTTTTGTTTCCATTCTTATCAAAGTGGCAGTGTTTATTAATGCCACACCGTCAGGAATGGTATCTACAACCTTAAAGTCGCATGATCTTGAACCAAATAGCGTTGCCCTAATTCTATCGCCTGACATGACAGGAAGCCCTTCTATAAGAGAACCGATATATTTAGTGTCACTGTCTCTTTGAAGCAGGCTTGATACCGTCATAGGTAAAAGCGTGATTTTACTGGCGGGCTTAGAATTAATTTTACGGATCTTTACCTTTTCATCGAGGCCTATCTGGGCGTTTTCTCTCGCTATCCCATCCATCTGGATAATCTTTTTTCCTCTATCTTCAGCATAACAGGGCATCGCTTTAGCCGC
>JAUYOH010000067.1 GCA_030695925.1 Candidatus Omnitrophota bacterium | reverse complement strand
GCGCCTAAGCCGTAGACGGTTTCGGTTGGAAAAGCTACCAAACCGCCGGCCTTTATTATATTCGCGGCTTTTATAATATAATCTTGCTTTATAGAAAAAGGATTGATTTTTAAGATATCGGTTTTCATCTTGATATTTTTTAAAAAACTTATTTCAAATCTTTGCTTAAGGTAAATACCTCGACTCTCTCTCCTGTCTCTGGATTAAAACTTGAATGAATATCATCTACTTCGGCGCCGGTTAATTCTTTTATTGTTTGTTCTAACAAAGGCTTAATCTTCTCGATGAGTTTTTCTTTTAATTCCTTTATTAACTCCATCCCCTCTTCTTTTTTGGCCATCATTCTTTCTGCCGGAGGCAAGACCCCTTTAAACCTGACAATTATTGTATCCCCCACCACTTGCGCAGTTGCTGTTTCAACCTGCTCGCCAATTTGCTCTTTTAATATCATAGTTAACTTTTGGCAAATTGCCGCTTCAACATCCAGTTTTAACTTAATAGTCATATCGCACTACCTCCTTTAAAATCAAACAGGTTTCCAAATTCTTTTTTTGCCCCTTTTATAGCCTCTTCATCATTAGCATAATTTTCTTGCCAAGACTTAAAGAAACGGCCATCGGTAATTTCTATTTTATACCTATGGCTCTCCTTAACTGTAAATTTGGTAATCCTTAATATCCTATCTTGATAAACAATCCTAATCCTATCCGTCAAAGCGCTTCTCCCGTAAGCATCTCGAAAGCTTGTAAGTATTTCTCAGAGGTCTTTAATACTATTTCTTCGGGTAATTCCGGCCCAGGTGCTGTTTTATTCCAATCCAGCGTCTCAAGATAATCCCTGACGAATTGCTTGTCAAAACTCGGCTGCGCTTGACCCGGTTGATACCGGTCTTTCGGCCAAAAACGCGAAGAATCCGGTGTTAAAGCTTCGTCAATAAGTATGATCTTGTCTTGGTATAAACCGAATTCAAACTTCGTATCGGCAATAATAATACCCTTGGATTCGGCAAACTCGCTTGCTTTGCTGTAAAGAGCAAGACTCAACTCTTTTAGCTGTGCAGTGATTTCTTTACCGAGTCCTTGCTCCACATACTCCTGCGATACATTAATGTCGTGGCCGGTATCCTCTTTTGTTGAAGGAGTAAAAATAGGCTCGGGCAGCTTGTCCGACTCTATAAGCCCAGCAGGCAATTTTATGCCGCAAATTGACTGGCTTTGTTGATATTCCTTCCAGCCCGAGCCGGAAAGATACCCCCTTACAATACATTCAACCGGTATAGGTTTTGCTTTTTTAACCAGCATGGAGCAGTTTTTAAGAATATCTTTGTATTTCGATAACTCGACAGGATAATCGTTAACTTCCGCGGTGATTAAATGATTCGAAACAACGTCTTTAGTATACTCAAACCAAAAGAGGCTTATTTTTGTCAAAACTTCGCCTTTTCGGGGTATACCTGTAGGTAAAACCACATCAAAACAGGATATTCTGTCGGTTGAAACAACCAAGAGTTTATCTTTAAGGTCATAAACATCCCTCACTTTTCCTCTTTTAAATAAGTCGATATCGGGAAAGCGGGTAATCCGTAAGAGTTCAGCCGTCATCTTAAGCACCTCCTCTATCGCCGTAACGGATAGAATCTTCGAACTCGTTACCGTTATTATTAAGTTGTCCGGCAAGTTTTTTATGTTCCTGCCAAATCTCGGAAGGCATACGGTTGCCGAACTGATTCAGGAATTTTTCTGTATCCTGTAATTCATCTTTCCATGAAGATTCATTAATCTCAAAGAGTTTTGCCAACTTCTCTTTGGGAATACCCAGTCCTCCGGTTTCTAAATCTTGTATATCCGGGACTAACCCTAACGGCGTTTGTTTTGCCTTCGCGCGATTATGCACTCTATCTACTATCCACTTTAATACGCGGATATTCTCTCCGAACCCCGGCCAGATGAACTTGCCCTCATCATCAACCCTGAACCAGTTGACAGAGAATATCTTCGGCGGCTGTGTTAGCTTTTTACCAATATTTAACCAATGATGGAAATAATCACCCATGTTGTAGCCGCAAAACGGAAGCATCGCCATAGGATCCCGGCGAAGCTGACCTACTTGATGGATAGCGGCTGCGGTAGTTTCCGAACCGGTTCGCGCACCGAGATATACTCCGTGTTGCCAGTTAAAAGATTCGGTCACAAGAGGAATGAGTTGAGTTCTTCTGCCCCCTAAGATTATTGCCGAGATAGGCACCCCTTTAGGGTTATCGAACTCCTTGGAAAGCGTAGGAGAATTATAAATAGAAACAGTAAACCTGGAATTAGGATGCGCGGCTTTTGACTCCTGCCCTGCCTGCCAAGGCTTTCCCTGCCAGTCAATAAGATTAACTGGAACGGGCCCGTCAAGCCCCTCCCACCATGGTTCATTAGTGTCAGTATTTAAAGCAGTATTGGTAAAAAGTGTCGGATAAAACTTCGTTCCCTTTAAGGCCTTAAGCATATTGGGGTTGGTCTTCATCGAAGTTCCGGGTGCGACGCCAAATAATCCTGTTTCCGGATTTATTGCCCAAAGCCTTCCGTCCGTGCCGACATTGAGCCAGGCAATATCATCTCCTAAGGTCCATACCTTATATCCTGAAAGCGCAGACTCAAGCATTGCAAGGTTAGTTTTACCGCAGGCAGAAGGCAAGGCGGCAGTAACATAAGTTACGTTGCCTTTAGGATCCTCTATCCCTAGAATGACCATGTGTTCTGCAAGCCACCCTTCCTGAAATCCTAACCATGAAGCAATACGTAACGAAAAACATTTTTTTCCTAAAAGCGCGTTGCCGCCGTATCCTGAGCCAATACTCCAAACCAGGTGCTCATCAGGGAAATGCATAATAAAGCGCCTGTCCGGGTCAAAATCCCCAACTGAATGCAGTCCTTTAACAAAATCTTCACGCGTGCCTATTTTTTCGATGATTTTCTTACTCATCCTCGTCATAATACGCATGCTCACGGCAACATAGGACACATCCGTAAGCTGAATGCAGGCCTTTGCATAAGATGAATCTGGATGCCCCATCATATAGGGAAGCACATACATCGTCCTTCCTTTCATACAGCCGT
>JAUYOH010000066.1 GCA_030695925.1 Candidatus Omnitrophota bacterium | reverse complement strand
TTTAGGTGACGTATGTGATGGGTATCCGGACGTTAAACAGTGCATTGATGAGCTTTTGAAGGTTAAGCATTGCGACTTGGTCATTGGCAATCATGATATGTGGGCTCTGGACTGGGCGTTGCGTGGCGATAAACCGGAGATATGGACGAGTCAGGGCGGTGGGCGGTGACCGGACAATGGCGTCTTATAACGGCGGTCCCATGCCGCAGGCGCACATCGATTTCTTGAAGGGCGGACAACTCTGGATAGAGCGAGACGAACAGGTTTTTGTGCATGGCGGGTTTAATCCGGATATATCGCTTTCAAGTCATAGCGCGCAAGCATTGGTCTGGGATAGAAGGCTCCTTGACTTGGCATGGAAGAAGCAGGTAGACGGGTATAAATGTCAATTAGGCAAGTACAAGGACATATTTGTCGGCCACACGACCACCGAGCTTTACAACACGTTACAGCCGGTCCATGTGTGCAATGTTTGGAATATCGATACCGGAGCTGGATGGTCAGGGAAGCTAACTATAATGGATGTTGATACAAAGGAATATTGGCAGGCAGATTTGACGCCGGATTTATACGACGGAACACCGGATCGGCTATAAAATAATTAGCGATAATACTCTCAGAGGGGATTATCTTGGGAGTCAGGTATATATGAATTATTGGTGGACATCAGATTATCACTTTTCACATTTTCATCAAGGGCAATCATGACCGGAACAATAGCCTCAGGACGATCGTCACAAAGAGGGGGCGGGTCAGGAGTCGAGTAGCAATTTTTAAATCCATAACTTATTATGACGCAAGAAATTAAACCGAAAACGATATACCTGAAAACTTTCGGCTGACGGATGGCTGCAGTGCTACAGGACTGTGTTGGGGTTCCTCAGGCACATTTCTTATTTGCCGGAATCATGACTTATGCTGTAGGGGTATAGTATCGATTTTACTTGACAATTCCAAAAATGTATGTAAAATGGAAGTATGTATTCCAGATTAATAGAACCCCCAAAAGATAAAAGTTTCTTTTTATTCGGCCCCCGTGGCACAGGTAAGACGACGTGGGTTAAGGCAAGATTCGCCAACGCCCTTTATTTGGATCTTCTGGAGGCGGAACTTTTTAACGACCTTCTGGCTAACCCTCAGCGGCTTGAAAATTTTATACCAAAGAATTTTAATGATTGGGTTATCATAGACGAAGTTCAAAGGATTCCCGAACTTCTGAACGAGATTCACAGGCTTAGTGAGAAGAGTAAGTATAAATTTATTTTAACAGGTTCCAGCGCCAGAAAGATAAGAAGAAAGGGAGTAAACTTACTGGCTGGGCGTGCTTTGTCGTATCAT
>JAUYOH010000112.1 GCA_030695925.1 Candidatus Omnitrophota bacterium | reverse complement strand
CACACAAACACTCCCAGAGGTATCTTTACGTCTATATTTTTAAGGTTGTGTTCCCGCGCGCCTTTTATCTCAAGATATTTTCTTCCGGTTAAGTTGCTATTATCCTTCTCTGTTTTTATGGTGAGTTCACCGTTTAAGTATTTGGCCGTCAGCGAATTCTCGCATTTCAAAAATTCCTCCAGCGGGCCCACGCAGATGACTTCTCCGCCGTGTTTTCCCGCGCCCGGACCCAAATCGACGATATAATCGGCGTTCCTTATGGTCGCCTCGTCATGTTCTACTACAATAAGGGTATTGCCCAGATCCCTGAGGGCCTTTAAGCTCTCAAGCAGTTTTGCGTTATCACGCTGATGCAGGCCAATAGAGGGTTCGTCAAGGACATACACCACCCCGACGAGCCCTGAACCGATCTGTGTGGCGAGCCTGATACGCTGCGATTCTCCGCCGGAAAGCGTGGCGCTCGCCCTGTCAAGCGTCAGGTAGTCAAGCCCGACATCTACCATGAATTTAAGCCTAGATGAGATCTCTTTTAGCGACTGGCGCGCTATTGTCATTTGTTTTTCATTTAAGCCCAAATCCGCGAAAAATTCCTTCGCCTCTTTGACCGACATCCGCGTTATCTCATAAATAGACTTATTGTTTATCGTAAAGGCTAGTGATTCGGGCCTTAATCTTGCGCCATTACACTTCGGGCAGGGCAGGACCGACATATACTTGTTGACCTCCTCCTTGACGTATTCGGATTCGGTCTGGCGGAATAACCTCTCTAAATGAGGAATGACGCCCTCAAACCTCTTGCCCCATATCTCGATATCGGAACCATAGAGTATTACTTCGCGGATCTTCTTATCCAGTTTATTAAACGGCGTTTCAAGGTCGATACGGTAATGATGCGCTACCTCTCTTAACAGACTGCGATAGTAGAGAAGGTAACCGCGGCCTCCGCGCCTCCACGGTTCGATAGCGTCGATGACCGGTTTTGTCTTGTCCGGTATGACAAGGTCGGAGTCAATCTCCAGTTTTGTCCCTAGACCGTTACAGGCCGGGCAGGCGCCGTATGGAGAATTAAAAGAGAATGCGCGCGGGGACGGTTCCTCATAACTTATCCCGCATTCCACGCAGGCATATAGTTCGCTGAAGAGATGGTCTACCCTTCCGTCGCTTACGATCACGACACCCCCGCCCGCCTTAAGCGCGGTCTCGATGGAATCGGTCAATCTCTTCTTTACGTCAGGCTTTACCATAAGCCTATCAACGACTATCTCTATCGAGTGCTTTTTATCTTTGTCGAATTTTATACCCTTGTCGAGCTCTAATATCTTTCCGTCTGCCCTGACTCTGGTAAATCCCTCTTTTTGGATCTCCTTGAAGAGCTCTTTATATTCCCCTTTCCTGCCTCTTACCTTGGGCGCCAATATAAAGACAGGCGTCTGCTTCGGCATGGCGAGTATCCTCTCAACTATCTCCTGCGGTGTCTGCCTTGTGATCTTCCTGCCGCAATTATAACAGTGCGCGATGCCGATACGCGCGAAGAGGACCCTTAGATAATCGTATATCTCGGTCGTAGTCCCGACCGTGGAACGCGGGTTTGAACCGGCCGTCCGCTGTTCGATGGAGATGGCGGGCGACATCCCTTCTATGCTGTCGCAATCCGGCTTCTGAAGTTGCTCGAGGAATTGGCGGGCGTAGGCGGAAAGGCTTTCCACGTATCTTCGCTGGCCCTCGGCATAGATCGTATCGAAGGCCAGTGATGACTTGCCAGAGCCGGAAAGCCCGGTAAAGACTATCAGGGCGCCTCTGGGCAATCTTAAATCTATATTCTTAAGATTATGTACCCGCACGCCTTTTATGATTATCCACTCTTTGTTCATATTATATAAATCCGAAATAAGCAAGCGGAGCAAAACCTCTGCTCCGCCGCTTTAAGATTTAAACCTAAATGCGACTATTGCTAAATTACGCCTGCCGCATTTATTTTCTTCCTCTCTTCATCTTCGCTCTCGAGACATCGCCTTTCTTGTCGATGAAGTAGAGATAACCCTTGACTCTCTTGATGCCGACCGCCTTCACCTTTTCCGGTTTTCCGCCCTTCTTACCGCCTCTTGCCATCTTGGCGCGGGAGACGTCACCCTTCTTGTCGATGTAGTACAGATAACCCTTAGCTCTCTTTATACCGACCTTCGTAACTTTCTCTGACAATTTATTTCACCTCCCTCCTTTAAAATCTTTATGTCCCTATCTTGACCCGCTCCAGAATCCCGTTGAGCGTAGCGATCGCAGAAAGTATTGCAAGATAACTTGTCTTGGGATTATCCGGAGAAGGGACATTTTCTGTCCTCGCGAGGAGCCTTCCGAACTCCCCTTCAACCTCGACCTCATGTATATTCTTTGTTGCCGACGGTGAAGCGATAATCTTAACCTTCGTCTTAGCCGAGCCGATACCGCAAAGGCTCAGCGTCGCCGCGACGTTTATATTCGCCGGAAACCCCTCCATCGCCTCCAAGGCATCTCCCTCAAAAAGGACCGTATCGGATTTTATCTCTTCAAGGGCGATCTTGTTTTTCACGATATACGGAGCGCCTCTAAAACCTTCGGGCGGTTTTCTTGTCGTCAGAGTTACCCTGTCTATCTTGGAAAATTTTGCGCCTTTCAATCCGTCAAGGCCGCATATCGCTCCGCTCGGCAGATAGACATTCGCTCCCCTTTCCTTCGCTAATTCAAAGAGCATTTTATAATCTTTAAGAAGTCCGCCTGTGCTCATGACCATGACGTCTTTGCCGGCATTTATCGTTCTCTTGGCTATATCAAACGAGGCCTCGGATGAAGCGGCTTCGATCACCAAATCCGCGGCATCTATCAAAGCGTCCAACTCTAATATTTTCGGCGTTGATCTCAATGCCCCCGCCAAATCGCGCGTTTTCTGCCCGTCTATATCGGAAATCGCGCTTACCTGCGCTTTTCCTCTTAAATTGGCGTCTATGTATTTGGCCAGCTTAGCGCCGATCGTGCCACAGCCGACTATCCCTATACGCATCATCCGGATCAATATCCCGCTATCGCGGCCAAGGGTTTCTCTCCCGAGACCGCAAGCATCCTGTCTAGGACGCGTTTTGCCTTCCCAGCTACATCCGCCGGCACCTCGACTTTATAGACCATCGCTTCCAGCGAATGCGCCACCCAGCCAAGTGTAGTCAATTTCATGCTCGGGCAGATGAGGTGCTCAGTGGCAAGGAAGAATTCTTTATCTGGATTCTCCTTCTTCAAGCGGTAGAGCATCCCTGCTTCTGTCCCTATGATAAATCTCTTTGATTTCGATTGTTTTATATATTTGAACATGCCGCCGGTCGAGCAGATATGGTCCGCGAGCGCCAGCACTTCCGGCTCGCACTCGGGATGCGCGATGAACTCGACATCCGGATACTTTTCTCTTACTTCCAGTATATCTTCCTCCTGTACCCTGATATGGGTGGGGCAAAAACCTTTCCAAAGGATGATCTCCTTCTCCGGCACCTGCGACTGGACGTATTTGCCTAAGTTCCTGTCGGGAACGAATATTACTCTCTTATAATCCTTGAGAGACCTGACAACCTCGATGGCGTTGGAGGAAGTGCAGCATATATCGCTTTCCGCCTTGATACGGGCTGAGGAGTTGACATAACAGACCACCGCGGCATCGGGATATTCGGCCCTTTTCGCCTTCAGTTTTTCCGCCGTGATCATATCCGCCATAGGACAACCAGCTTCTATAACGGGAAGAAGGACTATCTTGCCCGGATTTAATATCGCCGCCGTCTCCGCCATGAACGTAACACCGCAGAAGACGATGACCTTCGCGTCCGTCCTGATAGCCGCCTGGCTTAAGGCGAGCGAGTCCCCCGTTATCTCCGCGATCTCCTGGACTTCATCGCGCTGATAATTATGGGCGATTATTACGGCATCGCGCTCTTCTTTCAGTCTGAGGATCTTCTTCTTGAGTTCCTCGTTGTATTTCTTATCCGAATTCGGTATGGTCTCAGGCACCCTTCGTCCTCTTTATTCTGTTCTTGGCATCGACGAAAACGATCCTCGGTTTTATCTTCTTGATCTCCGCGTTATCTACGTAGCAATAAGATATGATGATAACTATATCTCCCTTATGTGCCCATCGCGCTGCCGCGCCGTTCATGCATATCGTGCCGCTGCCTGCCCTTCCTTCCATGACATATGTCTCGACCCGCGAGCCGTTATTCAGGTTGACTATTTGAACGCGCTCATTCGGCAAGATATCGGCGGCCTTAAGCAATCTGGCGTCTATAGTTATAGAACCTGTATACCTTAAATTCGCCTCTGTTACCGTGGCACCGTGAATTTTTGATTTTAAAACGGTTCTCAGCATTTAATACCTCGTTAATATATTGTCTATAAGTCGGGTCGCGCCTATCCAAACCGCCACCGCAACCAAGACCTCGCCGGTTATCGTCTTTACGTCCTTTAAGGTGTGCGGGTCAACTATCGATACATAATCTATCTTCGTGGCGACGGGAGCAAGCATCTTGCGCATTTCCCTTATGATGCCGCGAGCATCCTTATCGTCTAATTTTATCAAATCCCGCGCCAGTTGTAAAGCGCGATATATCGTCACGGCACGCTTCCTCTCGTCGGAAGAAAGGTAAGAATTTCGCGATGACATGGCTAAGCCATCTTTTTCTCTGACGGTAGGCATGACCTCTACGCGTATGCCCATATCCAGATCCTCGGTCATACGTTTAATGACTATCGACTGCTGGGCGTCCTTCTGTCCGAAATAAGCCACATCGGGCTTAACTATATTAAATAACTTGGCCACAACAGTCGCCACACCCCTGAAGTAGCCCGGCCTGAATTTGCCGCAGAGGTTCTTGGTCAGGCCCTCGACTGAAATGAAAGTCGAATACTCTTTAGGATACATAGACTTGACCGTCGGATGAAACATGTAATCCGCGCCTGACTTTTTGCATAATCTCGCGTCTCTTCTTAGGTCCCTCGGGTATTCCCCGTAATCTTCGTCCGGCCCAAATTGGGTGGGATTGACGAATATGCTTACGACCACTACGTCATTGTCTTGGCGCGCTTTCCTTATCAACGAAAGATGGCCTTCGTGCAGATAACCCATCGTCGGGACAAAACCGACCGCGCGGCCTTTGTTTCGGCATCGGATTAACTCGCTCTTGATCTCTCTGATTGAACGAACGATTTTCATCTTATCTTCTTAATATCCTCTCCCCTTTGGGGAGAGGGCAAGGGTGAGGGGGACTGTGTCAAATTCGATAAAATATCCGCCACACTTTTCTTCAGGACCGGATGAACCGCATCCGGCGCTATCTCGCAAATAGGCTCAAGCATAAAATCTCTTAAGTGTAACAGAGGGTGCGGAATCTTCAAATCCGGTTCATCTATGATTATATCGTCAAACAGCAGGATATCGAGGTCTATCTCCCTCGGCCCCCATCTGACATCCGAAGGGGTGCGTCCGACCTTCTTCTCTATCTCTTTTAATAGGGCCATAAGCGTCCTCGGCGCAAGCATCGTCCTTATCTCCGCGACACCGTCTAAGTATTTACCTTGAGGCGGGCCGCCTGCGGGCTCGGTCTCATAGAGACTTGAGACCTTTATGACTTCGACTGCTCCCGAGCGCTTTAACTCTTCAACCGCTTTCTCAATATACCCGCGCCTATCGCCTAAATTCGAGTCGAGCCCGATAAGAGCCCTTATTTTAAGAATCTCTTTATCCTCGCTATCGCGACCTTTATCCTGTCTTTCGGAACGGTCAATGCCATACGAATATAACCTTCTCCGTATTTACCGAATCCGTTGCCCGGGGTAGCGATTATATCCGCTTTTTCAAGTAATGCCTTGGCCATACTCGCGGAATTATATCCCCGCATAACTCTAATCCAGATATAAAAAGTCGCTTTCGGGATTGAGCCTTTCCAGCCGAGAGAATCCAATCCGTTCACAAGCGCGTCGCGTCTTTCTTGATAAACGCTGTTCGCCTTTTTTACACATGCCTGAGGGCCTTCCAGCGCAACGATCCCAGCCAACTGTATCGCTTGGAAGATGCCCGAATCTATATTCGATTTCACTTTCGCGAGCCCCGCTATCGCCCTCTTGTTCCCGCAGGCCCAGCCTATCCTCCAGCCCGTCATATTATATGTCTTCGAGAGCGAATGGAATTCTATAGCGGCATCCTTGGCCCCGTCCAGTTCAAGTATGCTCATGGGGCGGTAATTATCGAAACATATCTCGGAATATGCGGCGTCGGAACATATAAAGACATTGTTCTTTCGCGCGAAGGCCAGCGTGCTCCTGTAAAATTCTTTGTCCGCGACAGCACCGGTCGGATTATTCGGATAATTTATAAACATAAGTTTCGCTTTCTTCAAAGCGCTCTTTTCTATCCTCGAGAGATCAGGCAGAAAATCGTTCTCGGCCAAGAGCGGCATAAGGTATGGGACGCCGCCGGCGAATATAGTGCCGTTGCGGTAAGGCGGATAGCACGGGTCAGGCACAAGGACATAATCCCCGGTATTTACGAAAGCGAGCGGAAAATGAGCGATACCCTCTTTCGAGCCTATCAAAGGCAGTATCTCCGTATCCGGGTCCAATTTTACATTAAATCTCCCGCGATACCATTTAGCTATCGCCCGACGAAATTCAGGCATTCCGCTGTCCAAGGCATAATGATGGTTATTAACGTCAAGCGCCGCTTTATAAAGCGCCTCGACTATATGGGGCGGTGTTGGCAGGTCAGGGTCTCCGATACCTAAATCAACGATATCGCGGCCGCGCGACTTCGCCAGCCTCTTGGCCTTGTCTATCTCCGCGAAAAGATACGGCGGAAGCTTAGATAATCGCTCTGAAAACTTCATCTCTCTCATTTAATAGCTCCTAAAACATCCTGCATATCATACAATCCCGGCGGTTTACCGGCGATGAATTTCGCCGCGACAAGCGCCCCTTTTGCGAATATATCGCGTGTCTTGGCGCTGTGCGAAAGCTCTATAGTATCGACGGGGCTCTCAAATGTCACCTTATGGTCGCCTACTATCTCACCCTCACGTATCGCCTTTATATCGGACACCTCGCGACCAGACGCCTCTTTGATTATCTGTGCTAATTTCTTTGCGGTGCCGGACGGCGCGTCTTTTTTGTGAATATGGTGCGCCTCGATGATCTTTACTTTATAATCTTTTGATAACTTCTCCGCCGACTCTTTGACGAGCTTAAACAAGAGATTCACGCCTATCGACATATTCGGCGAAAATACGATCGGGATATTTTTCGAGGCCTCTCTTATTCTGCCTATCTGGTCTTCGGATAGCCCCGTCGTGCCGATCACCATCGCTTTGTTGTGTTTAAGCGCGTATTCGAGATGTTCCACTGTCGCCTGAGGCGTGGTGAATTCGATCAGGACGTCGACCTCTTTTATATCGTCCGGATTATCCGATACCTTAAAGTTGTCGGTCTTAAGGCACTGCCTGGCCGCCGCTGTCTGCTCAATTCCTATGACCGGCCTTAGGTCTTTGTCGTCTAACGCCAGATTGAATATCCGCGTGCCCATCTTTCCGGCGCAACCGCTTATGGCTAATCTTATCATTTAGAAATCCTTCATCTTTCCCGTCAGGCCGTACTCTTTCAGGGCGGCCACCAGCTTGCTTAAGTTATCATCCGACATGTGGCATAACGGCAGGCGAAGTTCCGGCTCTATCATCCCCAACAATCCCATCGCCGTCTTGACCGGGATCGGGTTTGTCTCGATAAACATAGATCGTGTCAGCGGCAACAATTTATAATGGAGCTGCTGAGCTTTTTTGATGTCGCCCTTCCTGAAAGCAGCGACCATATCCGCGACATCCCTCGGGACTATATTCGCGACGACCGAGATGACCCCTACCCCTCCGATTGAAAGTATAGGCAGGGTCAGGGCGTCGTCTCCTGATATCAGATCAAACTTCTCTCCGCAGAGCAGTTTAATCCTCGACATCTGTTCCAAATTCCCGCTCGACTCCTTTACGCCGACGATATTCTTTATCTGAGCCAATTTAGCGAATGTCTCCGGCTCGATATTGACGGCTGTCCGCGATTGGATATTGTAGGGTATTATCGGAATTTTCACCGCTTCCGCGACGGCTTTATAATGGAAATACAGCCCTCTCTGTGTCGGTTTGTTGTAATAAGGGGAAAGAAGCAAAGCAGCGTCGGCTCCGGCATTCTCGGCATGCTTCGTAAGCCTTATCGCCTCAACGGTATTATTCGAGCCCGTGCCGGCGATCACAAAGACTCTCTTCTTCGCGGTCTCTATCACTATCTCTATGACCCGCTCATGCTCTTCCATGGTAAGGGTGGCGGACTCGCCTGTCGTCCCGCACGGGACGATTCCGGAGGTGCCGTTCTTTACATGAAATTCGACCAGCGCCTTTAATTTCGCCTCATCTACTTTGCCGTCTTTAAACGGCGTCACAAGTGCCACTATCGAACCTTCGAACATTCGTTTTTCCCTCCTTAATTTAAGATATACCGCCCGCAAAAAACTTTCTTGGCGCTGCCTTCCAGATAAACGTCCTTAAAACTATCACCGGCCTTCCTGAAATATACCTTCAATATCTCGCCGCTTTTGGTAAGGCATCTTACCGGACTCTTGAAACCTTTTACGGCCGCCGCGATGATCGCGGAGGCGACAACACCCGTCCCGCAGGCAAGGGTCTCATCCTCGACACCGCGTTCGTATGTGCGCACCTTTAATAAATTTCCTTTTTGCGGCTCGACAAAATCAGCATTTGTGCCTCTATGGGCGAAAGCGCTATGATAACGAATCTTTCGTCCCAGATTTTTCACGTCCACACCGTCTACTTTTTCAGTGAAGACGACCGCGTGCGGGACTCCTGTATTGACGAAATTAACGGAATAATCCTTGCCGTCGATAGTAAGGTCTATATCCAATCGCATATCCTTCGGGTCGGACATCTTAAGTCGTATCTTATCTCCCAAGACCTCTGCCCCGATTATATCGGCAAGGGTCTCGAGTCTCATCTTCTTTCCCGCCAGACGGTTTTCTTTCGCGTATAACGCGGCGCAACGCGCGCCGTTACCGCACATCTCGGCCTCGCTACCGTCGGAATTTATTATCCGCATCTTGAAATCGGCCTTTTTGGAGGGCTCGATAACGAGAAGCCCGTCTGCGCCCAACCCGAAATTCCTGTCGCAGGCCTTTTTCGCGAGATTATGCAGGCCGGAAATCTTCTTCTTGAGATTATTTATTACGATGAAATCATTTCCGCTCGCGACCATCTTTGTGAAATCAATTGTCTTCATTTCAATTCTTTCGGGACTTTCTCGCCTCTTACGAGATCCCCGTAATTTTCGCTTTCGCGGACGACGTAAAATTTCCCTTTTATGACCATGACCTCTGCCGCGCGCGGCCGCGAATTATAATTGCTCGACATAGTAAATCCGTATGCACCCGCACCCATAACAGCAAGAAGATCTCCCTTATTGACCGGGGGCAGCGGGCGGTCCTTGGCCAGAAAATCTCCTGATTCACAGATAGGCCCCACCACATCTACCTTCTCTGGATGCCTCTGTGCGTCTCTATCTATTCTTACCGGGACTATGTTATGGTACGCCTCATAAAGGCTCGGCCTTATAAGATCACTCATACCGGTGTCGACTATCACGAATTTTTTCCTCGGCGTCGTTTTGTTGTACAGGACTTTTGTCACAAGGACACCGCTGTTTCCGGATATGAAACGCCCGGGCTCCAGTATTATCTTTAAGCCCGACCTCTTAAGAAGCGGCAGGACTCTCTTCGCGAAACTCCTTGCGGTCTGCGGATGTTCCATTGAGTAGATTATGCCGAGCCCGCCGCCGATATTGAAATAGTCCACCGATATCCTGCGGTTTTTTACAAAACCCAACACCTTCTTTATGGCCTTCTCAAACGGGGCGGCATCTAGTATCTGGGACCCGATATGTATATGGACTCCGCGTATATTAAGATTAGGGTACCTCTTATGTGAGGCGAATATCCCGTAAACGGTCTCGAAATCCAGGCCAAATTTCGTCTCGCCTTTGCCGGTCGCCACATAAGCGTGCGTATGAGGGGCGACATCCGGATTTATCCTCAGGGCTACATTGACTCTCTTTCTTAATGAGGCGGCAATGCGCTGTATCTCCTCGAGTTCCTCTTTGGATTCAACATTAAACAATAATATGCCGGCTCTTACGGCATCTTCTATCTCATCTCGCCTTTTGCCTACCCCTGCATACACTACTTTCTTCGGGTCTGCGCCCGCGCGCCTTGCCCTGTAAAGCTCACCGCCTGAAACTATATCCAGCCCGGCGCCGTTTTTGACCAGCGCGCGCAGGACGGCGAGGTTTGAGTTCGATTTTACCGAGAAACATATAAGCGGCTTTACGGGCCTGAAGGCATCCCGCAGTTTGTTATAATGGTCCAAGAGCGTCTTATAGCTGTAAAGATAAAAAGGCGTGCCGACAGAAGCGGCAATCCCGCTTATGCCGACGCCCTCGCAATATAATTCATTTCCGCGATATTTAAATTCGTGCATTTATTTCCTTTTCCTTGCGACCGATACTTTCGGATCCAAAAGTTTAAACGCGTCTTTCTCGAACTTCTCCGAGAACCTCTTAAGCTCGGCGAGCGTCAGGCCCGATATTCTTTTTTTCTTTTCAAGTGTAGATGCGACAAGTCTTCCGACTATAGAATGCGCGTTCCTTGAGTCTACGCCCTTCGCGACAAGGTATTCCGCCAAGTCAGTCGCGTAAAGCGATTCGTCCAGCAAAGCCCTTTCGATATTGGCCTTATTTACCGCCACGCCCTTCATCATCTTCGCGAATATCGAAAGCGCCTTAGATATCTTCTCGGCCGAATCGAATAATGGCTGCTTGTCAAATTGCATATCCCTGTTGTAAGTTAGGGGCAGCCCTTTCATCATTGTTAACACGGAGAAGAGATTGCCGTATATCCTGCCTGTCATCCCCCTTACCAGCTCGAGAAAATCCGGATTTACCTTCTGCGGCATTATGCTTGAGCCGGTACAGAACTTTTGGTCTATCTCGATAAATCCGAACTCGGGCGTCGCCCACAATATCAAATCCGACGCCAACCTTGAAAGATGCATAGATATCAGCGAAATTGCCTCAAGCATATCGATAACAAAATCTCTGTCTGCTACCGCATCCATCGTATTATTACATAACTTCGTGAAGCCCAGTTCCTTCGCGACGTATTTCCTGTCTATCTTAAGAGACGTCCCGGCAAGCGCGCACGCGCCTAGGGGCATCGAATCCGCCGCATGGAAGACGTAATGCAGCTTTATCTTGTCCCTTTCAAGCATCTCCACATACGCCACAATGTGAGTCGATAATAACACCGGCTGGGCGTGTTGCATATGCGTCATCCCCGGGACTATTACTCCTTTGTTCTTCTTCGCGAAATTAAGGAGCGTATTCTGAAGGCCGATGACGAGATCATATAGTTCCAGCGCTTTATCTTTACAATACATCCTCGTGTCAAGCGCCACTTGATCATTCCGGGACCTCGCGGTATGGAGTTTCAGCGCCGGCTTGCCTATCCTCTCTTCAAGCGCATTCTGGATGTTAGTATGTATGTCTTCGGCTGTGAAATCGTATATGAACTTCCCTGCCTGCACC
>JAUYOH010000059.1 GCA_030695925.1 Candidatus Omnitrophota bacterium | reverse complement strand
GTTATACGTAATATCGCCGAAGAATTAGCAAAGCGGTTTTCGAGCATAAAGGGTGTTTTAATAGAGGACAAAGGATTAACTCTGAGTATCCACTATCGTTTAGTTGATAAAAAAGATATGCCTTGCTTTGAGAGTTTTTTTTCTGAAGTTACTAATCCTTATGCTGTGCGTGACAAAATAAAGATTAATTCCGGAAAGAAAGTTTATGAGATAAAACCGCCTGTGCAATGGGATAAGGGCAAGGTTGTTTTGTGGCTTATGGCAAGACAGCAATTCGCCTCCGGGGAAAATAAGGTTTTGCCTGTTTATATCGGAGACGATGTAACCGATGAAGATGCCTTTAAGGTATTAAAAAGGAAAGGACTGACGATATTTGTCGGAG
Source organism: Candidatus Omnitrophota bacterium (assembly GCA_030695925.1). Lineage (GTDB taxonomy): Bacteria > Omnitrophota > Gorgyraeia > Pluralincolimonadales > Pluralincolimonadaceae > JAGUXU01. The sequence goes on along the minus strand of JAUYOH010000059.1, from coordinate 2,080 downwards.
AACCAGGGGGTTCTGCAGCGACTTATTATCTAAAAGATGCAGAAGAAGTAAATAGGTTTTTACATTTAATGCTAGACCTTAAAAGATAAATAAGCTATGCCAGAATTAATAAAAGCAAAAGAACCATTTAGGTTTTGCACGAGATTACACTTATCAGAGTTGACCGGATTACGGGCTACTACCTTAGGCCAGTTTTTGGCTCTTATTAAGGAAGTGCCGGGCTCATGCGTCTATCACCATACCCATAGATTCCTACAGCAGCATCAATATCTTTCTCCTGAGCCTCCCAACGACTTTGCGTACTGGGTAGCGGATGTCCTGGGGGAAGATGAGCTTGGAGAAAGATTAGCCAGTATTGATACTATACAATACTCAACAATCCGTAGCCTACGGGAAAAGATTGCTTCAACCATTGAAAACTATTTGAAGGATAGCCCTTTGGCTAAACTGAAATTTGCGCGGTCAGGAGAAGAATTTCATTTTATCAAGTCAGTAAGTTTTATTTTACCAACAAACTATATTGCCTATGACTTAAAGGAATTTGCAGAGGTTTTAAAGAAAATTACTATTGATTCGATTTATTTTCATATTTTTGAAGCGCGGCTTCGGCTTGAGAAACCAACCAACGACTTTTCATTTTGGATAGAGAATTCCCTTGGCAATAAGGAATTAGGGGAGGATATTTCCGGCTTTGATCCCTATACCCGCACCTTAGAGGATCTAAGAAATACAATCATCCAGATAATTGAAAGAAGGATATCCATATAAATGGCAAGGATAGAGGAATATATCCCTATCGTAGGGCAGTCTCTTATTGATGATTTAAGATTACTCGGAGAGCGGTTAAAAGGCAAGGTCATCCAGCATATAAATTCTACTCCTGTGGGTGGTGGAGTTGCTGAGATATTAAACCGTATGGTCCCGCTGTTGAGGGAATTGGGGGTAGATACAAAATGGGACGTAATAAAGGGCGGAGAACAGTTTTTTGAAGTGACAAAGAAGTTTCATAACGCCTTACATGGCAGAGTCGAAGAAATAACTCAAAGGGATTTTGAGATATTTATGCAGACAAGCCGGGAGAATATCGAGAATGTTGACACCTATGGAGATATAGTTTTTGTCCATGACCCGCAACCAATAGCCCTGATAAAAAAGAAAGCCGCTAATAAATGGCTTTGGCGCTGTCATGTTGATGTATCTGATCCCAATGAAAGAGTTTGGGGATTTCTTATGGATTTTATCGTTCAATACGACTCAGCAGTATTTTCTGCCCCGCCTTTTTCAAGGAAGTTGCCTATCAGGCAGTTTTTGATTTCTCCTTCCATTGATCCTTTAAGTGATAAAAACAAGGAATTGCCGCAGGAAACAATAGATTCGGTTTTAAGAAAATATAATATCAAAAAAGATAAACCAATCATCACTCAAATCTCCCGTTTTGACCGTCTGAAAGACCCCGTAGGCGTAATTGAAGCATATTTGCAGGTAAAAAAATACATCAATTGCCAACTGGTATTAGCTGGTGGTACTGCGGAAGATGACCCGGAAGGATTTAAAGTTTTAGGGGAAGTCAAAGAAAAAGCTAAGAATGACCCTGATATCCATATTTTACTATTATTCCAAAATGATATAGAGGTTAATGCATTACAAAGGGCATCAAATATAATTGTTCAGAAGTCCCTTAAGGAAGGATTCGGCTTAACGGTTGCAGAGGCCTTGTGGAAGGCAAAACCTGTAGTAGCTTCAAATGTCGGAGGCATTCCTTTGCAGATAAAACATAAATATTCAGGATTATTGTGCCATTCTGTTGAGGGAGCAAGTTTTGCCATAAAACAACTCTTAAGCAGTCCTGGATATGCCAAAAAGCTGGGAGAAAATGGGCGCGAGCATATAAAAAATAATTTTTTGATTACGCGCCATTTAAGGGATTATATGTTATTGTTTCTTTCGTTGTATCATCCTGAAGATATCGTTCACCTCTGTTAATTTATTAATACAAGGGTCCGGAAGTTTGTTTCTTCCGGAGGTTTTGGATGGTCGGGCCGCCATCTGGCTTTTAAAGTCAGGTGGCGTTTTTATTAAG
>JAUYOH010000058.1 GCA_030695925.1 Candidatus Omnitrophota bacterium | reverse complement strand
GATAGTTCTTTATGGTTCCGTCTTCTTCCAAGCCGACAGCCTCTAGGGCTTCCTTTGACTGGTCGAGCCGGGCTTTGGCGGTCTCTATATCGGCTCTCAACTTGTCGTAGCCGACCTTCTGGCGGTATTCGTCGAGAAGCTGTTCTTTCTTTTCGGCCAACACTCTCGAGTATAGCGTTCCCTTATTGCGGAACTCTTCCTCGATGATATGGACGAACGCTTTCTTCTGATCGTTCGAGAGCGTCGCCTTGCTGTCGAACTTAAGATCCTCTATTGTCGCAATTGCCTTACTGTCCATTTCTTCCTCCTTTAAGTTAGGTAAGGGGGCTCAGAGTGTCGAGCGCCTGTGATTTAAGCTGCTTAGAACACGACTCTCATGCTCGCCTGAAGCTTCACCATTCGCTAAGCAGTAAACGGCTTCGCTTGCAGCAGGCTGCGTGTGCTTTATTGACACATCAACGGGTGAGTCTTGCCCATAGCTCCTCATAGAGCCCCCTCGCCGAATCTCCCTTTCTCAATATAAACACCTAATAACTTCAAGTAAATGACGACGTTGTGTCTTTTTTGTCGCCACTTTGACGTCGTTTTTACGCCATAATGTTCGACAATCAGTCTCTGATTTGCTGGCTATCATCCACGAAAAATGGGGAAGAGGTATCATCGATATCGGGACAGTCCGGACCATCATAGAATTCGCAGTGATGACATTCGTTATCATCCCGCAACATCATCCTGTCCCTCTTCTCGCATAGTTCCAAGGCGCACATCTTACGCCTCCATCCTGAATCCGATGAAGTTCGAGTCAATTTCGTGGATGTCCATGGTGTTGCGTTTCAAGAACGAAAAGAAATTCGCCTCAAGTTTCTTGGCGGCACCTTGCTGAACTGGCACCGCAACAGCATGAGGCGTACCTTCCTGGAGATGTTCGAATATCTTCTCTTCTTTGAATACGCCAAGTTCCAAGCCCCACTTGTTGCCGTTTACCTTGATGGCCCGTAAAAACGCCATACCCGGCTTGAAATTGCCGCTCGAAGCGTTGAAATTACCTCCGGCAACAGATCCTTCTTTCATGAGCTTCTCCCAGAGCTTACGCATCCCCATGAGATTCGAGACGCGTATGCGTTCGCGCTCGCTATCCGAGATCTTTTTCTTGCCCTTGGATGACGGGCCCTGGTCAGGCGCAAGCTCATAGTACTTTTCGATGACGAACCTGTCGCTATACTCGATTATGGGCCGATAGCTCTTTATCTCGAATACGCTCGTCATCTCGATAGGGGAGACGACCTCGTCGCCTATCTTCCAGGTGATCTCGCTTTTCTCATACTGGTTGCCGTCCTCGTCCACATACTTGAACGTATACTGGACGGGCTTTCCGGTAGAGATATCGAACTGTTTTCTTTCGACTACCTTGCCGTTCGGCGCATAACCAACAGGCTCAACGAATTCTTTCTTGCCGGCCATGTTCTCGCGCTTGCAGTCGAAGGTTATGCCTTCATTTGTGTCTATTACCTTAAGACCGTATGCCATTACACCGTCCTCCTTTCCAATTCAGCATTTACTTCCTGCTCGATAAATATGTCGGACATTCC
>JAUYOH010000044.1 GCA_030695925.1 Candidatus Omnitrophota bacterium | reverse complement strand
AAAAAGGGAAATAGCGTTACGGAAAGAAGATATTTCTTGTCTTTATAAAATATAAGATAGAGCAGGAAGAAGATAGATAACAATACGCCCGTTTCCTTGACGAGGATAGTGAAAGAATATATCAGGATAAAGAGGATATATTTTAGCGTGGTCCTCTTCTTAAGGAGATCGAAAAACAGCCAGATAGATAGGATACAAAACAGATTAAACGTGCTGTCGAGGAGCGCGCGACGGGCCATAGCCATATTTAAAGGCGAAAAGGCAAGGAGGATAGCGAGCAAGAGGGCTGTTTTATCGTCGAAATACTTACTTGCGAAGTAAAAAGAGATGATTAAAAAAACACAAAAAGAGAATAAAGAAAAATAGGCCAGATTCAGGAATGAATATCCGAATATCTTAAGCCAGACAGAGGAAAGGGTTATAAAACCTATTCTCAGGGGGTTTGAATATAGCCAGTCTCTCTGGTTCTCGATATAGTTTTTAAATAAATCCGTGAATCCTCCAAGGCCATGCTCGCCGATATACGAGGCGTATCTTAAATAATAACCCTCGTCCGCCCCGGATTCGAACTCGACGTCTTTAATGCTAAGAGAGGTCAGAGTGAAAGAGACGGCAAGGACCAATAAAAAGACCAGATAGGCCTGCGGGACGGTTATTTTTTTGATCTCCGGCATAGTTCGGATTATACAAGAAAAAAAAGAGCCTGTAAATCGGAAATCAAGTGAGGTATAATCAGGATAAATATGGGGAAAAGGACCGCGGATTTAATTCTTATTTTTATAGTACTCATCTTGGGGGCGATAGTATGCCTTAATTCTCTTCTCGGTACCTTCATCTGGGATGACGTGCCCCTAATCGTCACGAACCTACACATCAGGGACATCGGCTATATCCCCCGGCTCTTTCTGGAAAATATCTATCATCAGGATATGATGGGGCGATTCTACCGCCCGGTCCTTATGGCGGCCTTCGCGCTCGACTATAAATCGTGGGGCTTAGACCCGTTCGGCTATCATTTTACGAATGTTCTTATCCATCTTGCCAACGCGGTATTGGTGTTTAATATTATCTTACTTCTCTTCGGTCGCAGGCCGTTGGCGTTTTTGACCGCGGTATTTTTTGTCCTACATCCGGTCCAAACAGAGGCGGTCACTTATATCTCGGGAAGGGCGGATCCTCTTTCGGCATTTTTCTGCCTTGTCTCGTTTATGTTCTTTATAGAGCACTTCGGCCGCAAGGACCGGTTCAAGCGGCTATATTACGCTGCTTCAGTCTTATTTTTTATATTCGGGCTCCTGACGAAAGAAATCACCGCGTTTTTACCGTTTATCTTTATTCTTTACGAAGCCTGTTTCGGCAAGTTTAGGCTTAAGACCCTTTATAAATATATTCCGCTCGCCGCCGTTTTATGCGTTTATGCTTTCGTAAGGCACATAGCCCTTCTTAATGTAAAAGATGTTTCAATAGTCAGCGATTTCTCTCCGCTATTTAGCCGGCTGCTTACCATCCCATCGGTCGTCGTGACTTATTTTAAGATACTTTTATTTCCCGTCGGTTTACATATGGAACGTTCGGACTTTTTGCTCGACCCTGTCGTTTCATTTCTTGATCCGAGATTTCTCATCTCCTCGATATTCCTTATAACGTTCGGCGTAGTGATATGGCTTATTCGCCGGCGTTCCAAGCCGGTCTTTTTCGGATTCCTCTGGTTTGTCCTGTCCCTGCTTCCGGTCTTAAATATCAGGCCGATAAACGCCTTTGTAGCCGAGCATTGGTTGTATTTCCCGTCGATAGGATTCTTTCTGGCCGCGTCAGCGGTTTTTCTGGGCGCGCTCAATCTTAAACCGCTCAGGCCGTATATCATAAGTTTTCTTATCGTTATCTGTGCCCTTCTCGGCACCCTGACCATAAGACAGAATTACGTCTGGAGGGATCCCGTCATTTTCTATAAATATACCTTGAGGTTCTCTCCCCAAAGCGCCCGCGTCCATACGAATCTCGGAGTGGCATATTCCAATTTAAAATTGTACAAAGAGGCGGAAAAGGAATATCTGGAAGCCATACGCCTTGACCCATTCAGCAGGCACACTTTTTACCATTATCTGAATCTGGGCGCGCTCTATGACGCGATGGGCAAGGAAAATAAGGCGCTCATCACCTATGAAAAAGCGATAGCGATAAATTCCAACCTGCCTTTAGCTTACAGGTTTATGGGCAATATCTGCTACAGGCGCGGCAAGTATCAGGAGGCCATAAAATTCTACAAGAAAGCCACTGAACTAACACCTACCAACGCTTATTTCTGGAACGACCTCGGGAACGCCTACCTGAAGGTTAAGAGGTATAGGGAGGCAGCCGCGGCATTTGAGAGGTCGCTCAAAATCTATCCTTATTTCGCCGAAGCCAATTATAACCTCGGGAATCTATATGCCGCCCACGGCGACTTCAATACAGCGAGAACTCTCTGGAAGAAAGTCCTCAAGATAGACCCGAATTATACAGATGCGAAGAAGAAGCTGGATGAGCCTAAAAAGCCGGCTCGATGAAATTTTTATCTTAACGTGATTTTTATACCGCCTATAATACCCACGAGGGCAAAAATGCTTCTTGACAAAGTTAAAGGGTCTGTTAACATGCCCCTACGGGTTAGGTTGTGGTCCAAAGCAGATGCCCTTTAATAAAAGCCCTTATTTCAAATAAAATCGAAAGGAGACTCCAAATGAAAAATTTTCTTTTTATAATGAGTATGGTTATGGTATTAAGCAGTCTTACCCCTGCCTTTTCCCAAACTAACCTCCCCCAAACAGAACTGGATACCATAACTTCTGATATCCCAACTAACTGGTGGGATAGCGGATGGGATGAGATAGGGGACCTTAAGGCCTTCATCACAAAATACCCAAATAAACCTTCACTCTGCGCCAAGGCGCAATACTACATAGGCTGCTATTACTACTCCATCAGAGAATATGCCAAGGCGATAGATTCGTATAGAACCTTAATCGATGCCTATCCTACCGTAACCCCTGAATGTTCCAAGGCCCAATTCGAGATAGCCCAGGTTTACTTAAACTGCCTGGATAACCCAAAACAGGCGATAACAGAATACCAAAAGCTAATCCAGAACTACCCCAAGAACTCAACTACCCCTATGGCGCAGCTTATGATAGGAAGGGCTTATCTTAAGCAAAAGAATATGGCCCGGGCTAAGGTTGAATTACAAAAAGTAATATCTAACTACCCTTGGGCACAAAGACAATCTGTCGAGGCCTATTGCGACTTAGGGGATGTAGCTTTACAAGAGTCAAAGACCAAAGAGGCCATATCCTACTATAAAAAAGCTTACTCAATCTGTCCCTTAAGCGAGTCAAATACTTTGCAGTGGGTTATGGACAAGATATATCAGGGCGTAAGAACTCTGGATGGTTCCTTGGCAAGGGCAAACCAGTTCGTCAAATACCAAAAGTATGGTCCTTACGGCGAAGATAAATTGCAAGGTACTAAAGATGACCTTCAGGACCCCTTAGCTGAGTTTTAAAGGGAGAACGATAATGCTTAAACTTCTCCTTATTTTATCCTTGCCTCTCCTTATGTTAAATACCTCCTGTTTTGCTGAAGAAGACCGGATAATAACCCCCCTTGACAAAATAGAATCCCACGCCGCAAAGATAGAAGATAGCCTAAACCGGACGGAAGAACAGATAGAACGACTCAACCAATCAGAGCTTAGCGTATCCTCTTTTGAGGCAGACCAATCGGATAAATTAGAAGAAAAAGAAGAAGCCGATGCAAACTACAACAAGCTATTCTCATACTACCTGGGCATATTAGATAGCCCAAAATCCACCAAGGCAGAGAGATTAAATGCCTTAAGAGAGATAGCCAAAGTAAAACTAAGGCAGCATAGATTTGAAGATTTAATTCAGATATGCCGGAGGCTCCTTTATAAATACCCCCAAGAACTTTCAATATTAGAGACAATAGCAGAGGCAGACCACCTTTGCGCTAGCCAATATCTCTCAGAGGGTAGATATGATGATGCGATAAGAAAATACGAAGTTATCCTTGATCTAAAGAACGTCCCAACTGAATGGTATGCCTTCACAAAGGACTACATAGCATCTCTATACCTTTTGAAGAAAGAGCCGGATAAGGCCTTATATTGGTATAGAAAGATTATCTCTGAACACCCGGACTTAAAGCATTGGCCGGCCTCTGCCCACTACTCAATTGCCCAGTATTATTTGGGTCAAAACAACTACCGAAAGGCCGAGGAGGAGCTTCAGATGATAATTAAAGATCATCCTGATTCTGACTGGGCAAAGCCCGCTTTAGATAAGCTAAGGAGTTTTAAGTGAGGACTTGCCCACTTCTTTTTAAAGCTTTAGTTTACCTTACAATAATAGTTAGCTTTTTTATAATAACTACAAACATATCTTTTGCCTGGGTAAACCTCCAGGTAAGTGCAAGTCCTGCCGCAATCTCAGCAGATGGAGTATCCACCTCAACCATAACAGCAACTGCAAAACTCCCCAACGGAAGCCCCTTAAGCGGTCATAATGTGATATTTTCAATATCGCCTCAGATAGGCACAATTGCTCCTTCCTCCGCCTCTACCAATTCAAGCGGCCAGGCCATAACTACCTATACCTCAGGGATAGCTTATACCACAATCACCATAACCGCCACAGACATATCAACTCAACCTAATCTCTCTGCTAATTGCTATGTAAGCCTTCTTGATCCTGAAGGACCGACAGGCACGATAAAGATAAACGATGATGCCCAATATACAAAGTTAAGAGATGTCACTTTAAACTTATCCGCACAAGACCCAGTCTCAGGTGTATCTCAAATGCAGTTCTCGAATGATGGAATAAACTGGTTGCCGGTGCCTGCGGCAAATTATGCAACCTCATATTATCCTTGGACATTAAGCGGAGGCGACGGGGCAAAGACGATCTACGCTCGTTTCTATGACGCCGCAGGCAACTCTTCAATAATAGTAAATGATACCATAATACTAGATACCATAGCACCCGCTACCCCGACTATATATAATCTAACTTCTCCTACAAACATAAACTCCCAGACCATAACCGGGACGAAGTCAGTTGACACGGCTTCTATCATAATAACCTGTCCCACCGCAACCGTAGGGAATATAACCTATCCTACATCCACAACCTGGTCTTGCCAATTGACGAATCTTACAGAAGGCACAAATAGTATAACCGCAAAAGCCGTCGACGCCGCTGGTAACGAGAGCCCAGAGACCTCAGGTACCATACTTTTAGATACAATCGCTCCTGCTCAGCCGACTATAGATCCGGTAACTTCCCCTACAAACGTAGACTTCCAGACTATAACAGGCACAAGATCAGCAGATACAGCATCTATTATAGTAACTTGCCCTACGGCAACAGTAGGGCAAGTAACTTATCCTACTTCTACAACTTGGGTATGCCAATTAACAAATCTAACCGTGGGCGACAATAATATAACCGCGACAGCCCAAGATGCTGCCGGAAATCCCTCAATTCCCAGATCTATAACCGTAACCTATCAACCACAGACAGGCTTAACAGTTAAGATTACTTCGCACCAGAACAACGCTAGAGTTAATACTCCTACAATAAACGTATCTGGTACGGTAACCGATAGCACCGCCACCGTCACGGTAAACGGCATATCCGCTACACTAACAAACAACTCCTTCACCGCCTTGAATATACCTTTAACTAATGGCACAAACGTAATAACCGCGAAAGCAACCAAAGGTACCCAAACCGCCCAAAATGCTATAAATGTAATCTTAGATACAGTGCCCCCAAGCATTAATATCTATACCCCTGATGCCAATTCAGCCACCCGAAGTAACATCGTATATGGACGTGTCTCAGACGATACCCAAACTGTTACCGTAAACTCTACTCCAGCCGAACTGTTAAGCGATTTTAGATTCATCGCAAGGCCTGCTCTACAAGAAGGAGCAAATATCATAACGGTTCAAGCCCAAGATAAGGCAGGAAATACCAGTCAAAAACAAATCACCATAACCTATAACACCCAGACTCCAAAGCTAACCATAACCTCGCCTCTGGATAACTCGACTCAAAACATATCCCCGATTAAAGTTCAGGGTACAAATACCACTGATCTTTCATTTATATTAGTTAATGGCGTAACAGCAAGTGTTATTCCCGCGCAAGCGGGAATCCAGAACTTTACAGCGGTAGGTGTAATCTTAGACCCAGTCAAAACCGTCATAACCGCAACCGCCTTTGACGCGACTGACAATAAATTCCAAGATGCGATAGTAGTTACTTCACCAAACCTTGCCAACTATGAATTAATTAAAGTCTCAGGCGATGCGACAGAGGATGACCCGGCAAGGCCATCCGCCGGCGCAAACCAGATTTTAAAGGCAAGAGTTGAGAAAAACAACCTAATTGCGGCAAACGAAGAAATTCGATTTACCATAATCCGGGGAAACGGCGCATTATCCTTATCTTTAGCCTACACAGATATGAACGGAGAAGCGCAAGTAACCCTGACAACCGATACCAATTCAGATATCACTAACCAGGTTGAATGTTATCCAACCAGTAATCCCTTGGTCAAGGCGATCTTCTCTGTAGACACTAAACCAGCGGCTCCATCTATAGTTACAAAGATAACCGATGGCACAATAACACCTGTTCCGGGCGCTACAATACCCTTGATAGTAAAATTAACCGACTCAAACAATAACCCGATACAAAATGAGACAATAAATTTCCAGGTAATATCCGGAGCCGGCACATTGTCAGGCGTAGATGTCATTCCCGAGCAAGCGGGAATCCAGACACCAACCAACTACTACGGCGAAGCAAAGGTAAACTTAACTTGTCCCAACTTAGGTTTAGTCACAACACAGGTTAAGGCCTCATCCTTAACCGTTCCTTCTGTAACCGCAACCTTTAACATCACAACCTCAGCGTCGCTGACTATTACCGTTCAGGATATAATAGATAAAGTAAACTACAACGACTCCAAGATACAGGATCTAAAGGCAGATATACAAGTTACCTCGAATGTTGCATGGTCTTCTCCGATTGCGCAACTTAAGATATGGATAAAAGGAAATAAACAAAAGATAGAAGAAATCTCTCCGAACCCAGCCGTTTACATAAGACCGGTTATTGACGGAACTATAAATATGGACAAACAAATTTTATTCTATGATACCGGCCTAAATATTTATGTAATTAAAATTAAAAAGCAAGGCCAAGCGGATGAATACCCGTATATACTTCATCATATAGATTATGCCAAAGGCACCATAGTTAAGACCGAATACCACATATTGCAAAACGATTATGAGACTACTGCCATAAGCGAATATTCGGATTTTGTTCAAATAAATGAGGCGTGGGGCTACCAGAAGCAAATCGATAGGACTTATGGACAAGGCGGCCAATTGTTAGATACCACTACAAAAATATATTCTAATATCCAGATTAATACTGGGATACCGGACAGCGAGTTTTAATAATAACATATAGTCAGATAGAATAGAAAACTAGATTTGGTTAATAATAGAGAAAGACAAGAATTTATAAAATCAACAAAAAGGAGTAAATAATGCACCTATTTCCAAAAATGATAAAAGAAATATCGTTTGAAAATTTATTAGCGCTTAGAAAGCACAAAAATTTGTTTATACTTTTTTGGATTCTGTATTTTGCCGCAGATTTTTTAAGTAAAAACTGGATTTTATCAGCTACCCCCCTTACCTTACTATTATCAATGATGGGATTCATATTTTTGATTTGCTCGGTCGTTTTCTTATTTACAACCGCAAATAGATTATATAAGGATCCTATATCATACGTTGTTATTTATAGCGCCGCTATTATAGCGCCTCTTTTTTTAGTTATTTTACGCCGTGTTGATATTTTTATTTTTCAGATGATAATTTTTATAGATATTTTTATAAAATTTATAGTTTTCGCTTTGCTGATAGCAGATTTTAAATATATATTTAAGTACTTCCAAGAAGGAAATAAAAATTCAACAGATAAAATTATAGAAAAAGTGGATGAAAATAGAAATAATATTTTAATCAAAGAAGGCTTAATATTGTTTGCATTTATTATAAGCATTATTTTATTGCTATTTGTTTTTCCGAAGATATTTCCGCGATTAACAGATGGATGGAATGGTCTTATTTTTGCTCAAATAATGTCCATATATACTAGCACCTATCCTTTTTATATATTGGTTAAAGGAACGATAATAGGTATTAAGAGTATAGCTGAAAAAGTAGAAGCGGTTGTTAATATATAGCTACTTTGGTTATATGCGCAAGCAGGAAGGGAAAAAACATGCTTTTTCTGCGTGATATTTTACCAATAGTGGAGTTTAAAAATTAAAATGAGATCAACTGTATTGAAGTGGACAATTGCATTACTTGTTATGGTAATAAGCTTAAATTACGTCAGACTTATTAATGCAGAGCAAGTATATTACCCCTATCCAATTGTCTTTGTTCATGGCATAAATTCAAGTGATGAGATGTGGAAAGGGATGAAAAATGAGCTAAGGCAATATTTCGCTTACGGCTTGACTCCCGAAGCAATTGAAGAATACAAATATCCAAATCAATTCAGCGAATGGAATTATTTTATTGGATGCGATTATCAAAATAGGAATAATGGTGATATAGCTCAGATCGCAAAAAATGAATTAAAGAATTCTATAAATACCGCCATTTCTTTGTATCCATCCTCTATTCCCGAAAATGAACGAAAAGTTATAATCGTATGTCACAGTATGGGCGGATTGGTTACCCGCTCTTTGTTAACGCAGATACCGTCGTATAAAAACAAGATTTACCGTGTAGTCTTTATCGATACCCCGCACTTAGGCTCTCCTTACGCAAGCGCTTTATGGCTTTTCAAAGAAATAACAGAGGATTCCAAGAAAAATCACAATAGAGAACTAATGTATCGTTCATATTCGTCTTTTTCTCCGCTTGCGTTGTTATATACAAATTTTATTGAATATTCATTTCTTTATCATCAAGTTTGCAATACTCAGGATCACATAGATGCACTAATGGTTGCGTTAGAAAGCAAAGGTCCTCGTCCTTCAGGAACAGCAATAGAACAGCTTCGTACACCTGCTTTTACATATTATGAAAAAGTATATCCAGGATTTATAAGCAGTGTTACTATATCCAAGAGCTACACAGGAAGCGAAACCTTCTTGGGTCAGGGCAATCTTGACGTTCCGCTGGATTACAAAGTTATCGTAGGAAGAAATCCATACGGTTTAGCAACTAAATCGTGGAACATTGCCGACATATTTAATTTAAGCGAACCTTTTACATTTTCTAGTTTGGCAGATGAAGAGCAATCATTGCGTAATGCTATCTTCAATGGCGATGGCATCGTGACTATGTCAAGCCAAAAATTGAACAAAATTGATTACCAAGTAAATACTTTCCATGTAGGAGCCGCTGATGCGGCTATCAATAAAGTCCTCAAAGCCATCGACGACCCGCCGGTAATCGAATCCGTGCGGTTTCTAAGTGGCCTTGTGTATTATCTAACTTCCGATTATATTATCTTCAAGATAAAGGACTATCTCTTAGCAGATGTAGAGGTAGAGTCATTGACTGTTAATGGCATCGATTCCTTATCTACTATTTCATCTGAGTATAAAGTAGGTAATTCCTATAAGCCGTATCTTCAATATGGTAAAGACTTCCTAAAGGAAAGATACGTTACAGAAACCGAGCAGAACCCCTATGGACAGACTGTGACTACAAAGCTGCATCTAATGCCAGGGGAATTTTATATAAAGGCGAAAACAAGCGACATCTTATCTGGCAACCGTAAGATCTCTATTAAAGTAAAAAATCCTGCCCAGAAAACAACGGAGTGCGAACTATATCTTTCTTCTGATGCTACAGCGATAAAGAAGTCAGGTAGCGCTTCTGGCTCTACTTACCCCGGTCCTCCTTCTCCTGTGGATACATGGGAACAGGTTAAACAAAGAGCCTATGATAATTTTAGCGCTTCTCAAAAAGTGGCCTATTCCCCATACTATGGATATTTTGGCACAGGCATCGAGCCCATAGGTCTATATGCCGTTACAGAAGCACGCTCATGGTTATATATGGATAAAGTCTATACCTCTTGGAATGCTTCCCTCAGAATGGTCTATAGCCACTGGTTAAATTTTAAATTAGATACAGGAAATAAGATGATAAAATCGGTGAAATTCATCGGAAATTTAGAACGAAGCGGAACTGAAAATTTTAACATATCTTTTTATCGAGATATACAAGGTCCTTGGCCGCCAAATACGGACTCTACCGGCGATGAATTCTTATTTAGCCTAAATACCCTTTCTAATAATGGCAAGATTGAAATCGACGTTAATAAAACAAAGATAAATTCCAATGCAGACAACATCTGGGAGTTTAGACCAGATTTTATAGAGTTTAACTGCATCCCAGATTATATCCCGCCTGCGGTTGGTGAGACAACCTGGGCATTTTATTCAAAAGGGGCAACCATCAATGGGGGAGGAGGTTACTCCTATCCGAATCGCGTTCCCGCTTTAATGATTACCTTCGAAGAGAATAATCCTTAAAGTGAATAATTTTCCTGAAAGAAAACCCACCTATTTATCATCTATTATTGTATAAGGTTTACCCCCTCACCCTTACCCTCTCCCCAAAGGGAGAGGGTATAACAAAAAAGGAGTAATTATAAAATGAGATACTTTAAGTATGTTTTTGTCCTTGGAGTCCTTCTGCTACCATTGTCAACCTTAACTTATGCGCAAGAGCCCGTAGCTACCCAGACAATAGAGCTCTCAAAAGACGAGCCCACAATTGCCGAACTCCAGCGCGCGGCGATAAGATACGCAGAGGTCGAGCCCGGAAAGATAACCAACTGGAGAAGGCAGGCTGCCTTAAAGGCCGTTATGCCTAAGGTAAGCGTAGGCTACGACAGCGATATAGGTAACACAATCGATGCCTACAATTACGGCGGAAAGACCACCTATGCAATAGGCCCGGATGATGAAAGCCACGGCTGGGACGTTTCGGCAAGCTGGGACTTAGGCGACCTGATCTATAATGACGACCAGACCTCGATCGACTCACGCTCAAAACTTATGGTTCAACTTAGAAATGACGTCTTGGACCAACTAAACACCGCCTACTTCGAGCGAAAGAAACTCCAAAGGCAACTTCAAACGCTCCCCGATAAAACAAGCTCTGCTTATCTCGAAAGAGAAATAAGAATCGAAGAGCTCACCGCCACGATAGACGGCTTGACGGGTGGATATTTAAGCAGGAGGTTAGGCAAAGATTAAGATTGCTTCGTCGCTGACGCTCCTCGCAATGACATCATCGTCTGGATCCCCGCTTTTGCGGGGATGACATTAGAGGGCGGGAATGACACCCCAAGTAAATTAACCTATTGACAAACCTCATCTTCTGTAATAAAATTTAGGTTTACCTAGCTAAAAAAAGGCGGTGGAAGATGGAGCAGAAGACACTCGTCATAATAAAGCCGGACGGCCTCAAGAAATCCCTTACCGGCAATATACTTACGCGCTTATCCGAGACAAAGCTTGAGATCGTATCCGCGAAGATAATCCGCGTAAGCAGGGAATTGGCCGTCGAGCATTACAAACATATGAAAGACAGGCCCTTCTTCGAGGACCTCATAAAATATATTCAGGGAGAATTGCACGAACGGCGAAAGACCATGGCGATGGTCTACTGGGGCGAAGGCGCGATAAATAAGGTGAGGCAGCTTGCCGGCGCCACAAATCCCGAGGAGGCCGATCCTACGACGATCCGCGGTTCTTTCGGCCGCATAACGACGAAGGGTGTTTATGAGAATGTTATTCATACCTCGTCAAATGAGGAAGAAGCGGAAAGAGAGATCAAGCTCTGGTTCGAGCCGGATGAGATAATTGTAGATCTGTACCCCACCAAATTCGTCACACTTACCAATATAACAAAGAGAGTCTGGGCGTAGGACTAAATTATGGCGACTCCGCTAGAAAAATGGGTTGAGGAACAAGCAAAGCTTACCAAGCCGGATGAAATCTATTGGTGTGATGGTTCAGAGGAAGAGGCGCGCCGAATTGTCGAAAAAGGGATAAAGCAGGAAAAAGTCGGCGAACACCATATATTTCATGAACTTAATCATAAGACTTGGCCTAATTCCTACTGGCATCGAAGCCATCCTACGGATGTGGCGCGCGCCGAGCATCTGACGTATGTCTGCTACCCTGATAAAGACACAGCGGGCCCAACTAACAATTGGATGGACCCCAAAGAAGCAAAAGCGCTCCTTACCAGACTATCCGATGGTTGTATGCGCGGGAGAACAATGTATGTCCTTCCGTATATGATGGGCCATCCCGATTCTCCTTATGCGAAAGCCTGCGTTCAGCTCACGGACGTTTCTTACGTCGCGGTAAGTATGCGGATAATGACGCGGGTCGACAAGAGCGTGTTAGAAAAAATTGGCGCGCGCGATGATTTCGTCAGAGGGCTTCATTCTGTAGGGGATTTAGACCCGGATAAGAGATTCATTATGCATTTTCCCGACGAGCATTTAGTATGGAGCATCGGTTCCGGTTATGGCGGGAACGCGCTCTTAGGGAAAAAGTGTTTTTCATTAAGAATTGCCTCCCGGCTTGGATTGCAAGAGGGGTGGCTTGCTGAACATATGGTCATTCTCGGAATTGAAGACCCCCGGGGTAATATCACTTATGTGACCGTGGCAATGCCTTCCGCTTGCGGGAAGACAAATTTGGCGATGCTTGAATCTTCACTGCCCGGATATAAAGTATGGACGATAGGGGATGATATTGCGTGGCTTAATATCGGTTCTGATGGCAGGCTCTATGCGATTAATCCTGAGACAGGGCTTTTTGGCGTAGCTCCGGGAACCTCCATGAAGACAAACCCGAATATGCTGAGAGCTTTAAAAGCCGGCAAGTTTTACCCCACGCTTTTTACCAATACCGCGTTAGATGTTGCTGCCAATGAGCCGTGGTGGGAAGGGCTTAACGATTCGAATTCTAAGAATTTGTTGGATTGGGAGGGAAAGCCCTGGGATAAGTCAAAGGGCGCGAAGGCGGCGCATCCTAACTCACGTTTTACCGTCTCTATTTATAACTCTCCGGCGCTTTCCAAAGAGTTCGACAATCCTAAAGGGGTACCGATTTCAGCGATTATTTTAGGCGGGAGAAGGACACACCTTATCCCTTTAATCACAGAGGCGTTTAACTGGCAACACGGCGTATTTTTGGGCGCAAGAAATAGTTCTGAAACTACAGCGGCAGCGGTCCATCAGGTAGGGGTCGTAAGAAGGGATCCGATGGCTATGCTCCCTTTCTGCGGGTACCATATGGGGGATTATTTCAGGCATTGGCTTAATATCGGGAAAAGACTGGCACATCCGCCCAAGATATTTTCTGTCAACTGGTTTAGGGTGGATGATGAGGGTGAATTCATCTGGCCCGGGTTTGGCGAAAATATTCGGGTTTTAAAATGGATAGTAGACAGGGTCAATAACCGGGTCGGCGCCAAAGAGACACCTCTTGGGTTAATTCCTGAATTAAACGATTTGGACCTTCAGGGCCTAAATATCGATAAAGAAAAATTTGAGAAATTATTTGAGATCAAGCCCTCGCAGTGGCAGGAAGAATTACAAGAGATGGGTAGCTTTCTTAATCAATTCGGCAAACGTTTGCCTCTCGAGATTCAACAGGAATATAAAAAATTAGAAGGACAGCTTAAGTAAAATGATAAGAAGTATGACAGGTTTTGGGCGTGGCGAGGCAGCGGCACCCCGGGGCACACTTCAGATCGAGATACGGACCTTAAACCACCGTTTCTTTGAGACATCGAACCGCCTGCCCGAGAATTTTCTGATATTTGAAGACAAAATAAGGGTCGAGATCGCGAAGAAGATAAAACGCGGCAAGGTCAATCTTTCACTGACATATGAAAGTCCGAGAAAATCCAGCCCGAAGCTCGTTATAGACACTAAACTCGCGCGCAAATATAAAGATTTACTCCTTTCCCTGAAACACTCTTTGAAAGTAAAAGACGATATTCGTCTTTCGCAGATAATCTCGTTTCCGAATGTCATAACAATCGAAGAAATGCCCAAAGATGAAGCCAAGCTCTGGCCGAATGTCAAGGCGACGCTGGACCGCGCCCTTCATTCGCTCGTTAAGATGAGGGAGCAGGAAGGCAAGGATTTAGCCGATGATATACTTAAAAGAAAAAAGACGATATTAAAAGACATAATATTAATAGAGCGCCGGGCTAAACTATCGTTTAAAGAATATCGCGTCCAACTGCTTAAGAAAATCAAGGAATTATCATCGGGAAAGATAAATCTGGACAAGGGCAGGGTGGAGCTGGAGGTCGCGCTCTTCGCCAAGAATTCCGATATCTCGGAGGAGCTTACCCGCATAAAAGCGCATCTGGGGAGCTTCGAGCAGGCGCTTAAGCATGAGACAGGAGTCGGCAGGAAATTGGATTTCATAACGCAGGAACTCCACCGCGAGATAAATACCGTCGGGCAGAAGACCAACGACTATAAGATATCTCAACTCGCTATCGCGATAAAAGGCGAGATAGAGAAAATACGCGAACAGGTCCAGAATATAGAGTAAGCAATGATCATGTCATTGCGAGGAGCATAGCGACGAAGCAATCTCAGGGTTTAATATTCGTGATTTCGGCGCCGTCGGGCGGCGGCAAGACGTCCCTCGTAAAGGCGCTCCTGAAAAAAGACGCGAATCTGACGCATCCCGTATCGTTTACTACGCGTCCTCCGAGGCGCAAGGAGAAAAACGGCAGGGATTACCATTTTATCTCCGATGAGGAATTCAAGAAGCGGTTAACAAAGGGCGATTTTCTGGAATGGTCAAGGCCGTTCGGGCAGCGTTATGCCACGCCGAAAGCCGCTATATTGAGGAGCATCGGGCGAGGCAGAAACGTCGTATTAAACTTGGATGTCAGAGGCGCCTCTTTCATTAAAAAGAAGTTCAAAGACGCGGTCCTTATCTATGTCCTGCCTCCGTCGCTGAACGCGCTGAGGAAGAGGTTAATAGGCCGCTCGACGGATGATTCTAAGGAGATAACCAAAAGGTTCAGGCTGGCGAAAAAGGACATCGCGAACCTGAATAAATACGATTACGCGGTAGTAAATGATAAATTCGGCGAAGCAGTCAGCGATCTTCAGGCAATCTTAATTGCGGAAAGGTTTAAAGTGAGGTGAAAAATTGAAACCAAAAAAACCCGCTTCAATGGAAAATTTATTGGACAAAACGGGCTCAGTCTATAAACTTGTGATACTTGCCTCAAAGAGGGCGCTCGAACTAAACGAAGGCAGCCCCAAATTAGTCGAGTCAGACAGTAAAAAAGTTTCAATCATCGCTCTTGAGGAAATACGCAATGGCAAGATAAGCATCAAGGAAAAGAAAAAATAAATGACAAAGAAGGAAATAATCATCGGCGTCACCGGCTCAATCGCCGCCTATAAAGCGTGCGACATCATAAATATCCTGCGCCGGGGCGGAATAAATGTCACGGTGATAATGACAAAAGAGGCGAAAGAATTTATCTCGCCGCTGACCCTCCAGACATTATCGAACAATAAAGTATATTCCGAGATGTTTGAATTACCGGTGGAGCGCAACCCCTTACATACCTCGCTTGCCGATAAGGCCGGCGTGATATTGATCGCTCCCGCGTGCGCGAACATCATCGGGAAACTCGCCAACGGCATATGCGACGACCTTTTGACCTGTGTAGTGATGGCCTCCGACGCCAAGCTCCTTATAGCCCCGGCGATGAACGAGAAGATGTATAAAAATCCGGCCGTTCAGGAGAATATCGGGAAGCTTAAGAAACGCGGCGCGAAGTTTATAGGCCCGGTCAAAGGGCCGCTTGCCTGCGGCCACGACGCGATGGGCCATATCGCGGGGACAGATTCGATAGTCGCGGAAGCAAGAAGATTACTACGCCCCTCACCCCTGCCCTCTCCCCGACGGGGAGAGGATTAAGGTGAGGGGGGAAATTTAAATTGCGAATACTGATAACCGCAGGCCCAACCAGAGAATTTATCGACCCGGTCCGTTTCATATCAAATTCCTCCACAGGCTTTCTCGGATACGAACTCGCGAAAGCCGCCCTCAGGAGAGGCCATAAAGTTACCCTGATAAGCGGGCCGACGCCTCTTACCCCGCCGAAGGGAGTCAAATTTGTCCCTGTCATAACGGCGCTTGAGATGAGAGCCGCCGTAAATAGGTTTTATCCCTCGTCCGACTGCCTGATAATGTCAGCCGCTGTCGCGGACTACAGGCCCGCTGCCCCCGTCGGCAAAAAGATAAAAAAGACAAAAGAAATCCTTACTGTCCGGCTTAAAAAGAACCCTGATATCCTGCTTGAGGCGGGAAAGAAGAAGGGGAAGAGGATTTTGGTCGGTTTTGCTTTGGAGACAGAAAACCTAATCGCTAACGCGAAAGAAAAATTAAGAAGAAAAAATCTGGATTTTATAGTTGCGGCATCATTGCGCGGCAAAAACAACCCCTTTGGGGATAAAAAATCTCACTTCGTTATTATAAGCAGAGAAGGTAAGGTCAAAAAAGTGGTTTGCGACAAGCGAAAACTTTCAAATATTATAATTGACAATGCGGAAAGCATCCACTAAAATGGTGTAAAAAGAGGGAAAGACAATGCCCGCACTATCCAGAAAAGGTTTTACGCTTATCGAGTTAATGGTCGTTATGGCGATCATACTTATCCTCGCCGGATTATTGACGCCCGGTCTGATGGGCGCCAGAGAGCAGGCGAAGAAGACAAACTGCCTTAATAACTTAAAACAGATCTACACGGCTATGCAGTTGTATATCACCGCGGAGAACGAACAATACCCTACCGCGGCCGGGTGGGGAAGTATTTTGTATCCCGAGTATTTGGATGACGAGAGCGTGTTTGATTGTCAGGATAAGACCGGCGCAGGCACCGCCTCTAATCCCGATTATTTATATTCGGTCCAGCCTACATCCGGCATGGCTTCAAATACCGTGATAATTACCGACGCGAATCACCCCGGTTTCGCCGACAAGAAAAGCGGTGTTTATCTTTATAAGGGCGGAAACGTAAAAGTAAAGTAAGGCGGGGTATACATATTTCGATCTTAAAAAGGCACTTAACGTCGATTTTAAGTGCCTTTTCGGTTATGGCGACGTACCCAAGTGGCTAAGGGAGCGGTCTGCAAAACCGCGATTCACCGGTTCAAGTCCGGTCGTCGCCTCCAAAATGCCGGGATGGCGGAATTGGCAGACGCACGGGACTTAAAATCCCGCGACCGTAAGGTTATGAGGGTCCGACCCCCTCTCCCGGCACCAAATTCTTCCCCCTAAAAAGCAATAAATTTTCCTTGACAATTTTTGCTTTAAAGGTTATTCTATATGAAATATTTTATGAGAATAAAATGAGCTAAAACCGGAGCCGAGGAAACGAGGGCTCTTTTTTGCTTAATAAGGATATGTATTTATGAGCGCGAGAAAAGTAGTTATAATCGAAAACAATCCTGCCACCGCGGAAGATATCGCTAATATCTTCACGGAGAAGGAATGTAATGTCCTCTACGCCAAAAACGGCTTAGACGGTATAGAACTTATCTGTCAGGAAACCCCAGATCTTGTTGTATTAAATCCCTCCGTTACCGATATCACGGGTTCCTGCGTTTATAAATTAATAAAAGACAATCCAAAAACTTCCGATATCCCGGTTTTGATATTCGTCGAGAACGAGAGGGATATGTTCAGGTTTTGGGGGATGAAACCCCAGATAGAGCAGAATCTCGTGAAATTCACCACCAGAGAAAATCTCGCGGAAAATATAGATAAAGCTATAAAGTTAATTGAAGGACGCGGCGTTTTAAGTAAATTCCAGATTCAAAGTGAGCAATTCAAGGACGTCTTAGGGAAGATCGTTGAGATATACCAGTCCGGACAAGGCCTCGCCTCGGAAAACGCCAAAGGCGCGCTGCATGAACTTTTGGATAAAGTCACGACGATGCTCAATTCCGAAGTAGGTTCCCTCATGCTGCTGGAAGAAGGGCCGCAGGAACTCGTCATTAAAGCCGCGAAGGGCTTAAGCGAGGACCTCGTTGGTAAAACGCGGATAAAGATGGGCAGGGGGATCTCGGGCTGGGTGGCAAGGGCCGGTAACCCGTTACTCGTCCGCGATATCGAGCGCGACGAGAGATTCTCGAGGGAAAATAACAGGAAATATTACACCTCATCTTTATTGAGCGCGCCCATACGGATAAAAGAAAAAGTCGTCGGCGTAATAAACGTAAATAATAAGTCCTCAAGAGAACCCTTCACTGAATATGACCTGTCCATCCTCACGATCTTAACGAATGAAATTTCAATAGCGATAGAGTCTTCCGACTGGCAGAGGCGGCTGGAAGAGGCAAACTCCAGAATAGATAGTTTAAAGAGCAGCAAGAGGATTTTGGCGGATGTGGCGCGTTCGCTTGATGATGAATTATATGAGTTGACAATTTCACAAGAAGTGAGTAATATAATATATTCAAGATTAGACTATAAAGAGATAATAGACGCGATCCTTGAAATAATAGAGCGCTCGATAGATTGCCACCTGTGTGGGCTCTTGTTTGTAGACGAGGAAAGGAGAACCGAGATAATAGTCGAGATAAAATATCCGACCTCGCAGCAGGAGATAGACAGCTTCAAGCTGAAGATGGTGGAGACTTTCAACAGGTTAACAGGGGAGAAACTGTTGCCAGAACAAGTCACGATAAGAGAGGCAGACGGGCACGATACCAATATAGTCAATACGTTCGCCGAGACGAGGGACATCCTCAGTTCTTGTCAGGCGAATCTTCTTATGTCCAGCGACAGGCCTATCGGGATGCTGGCCGTCACAAATTCCTTCCCGAACGCGTTTACCAATGAAGACTTAAGGATTTTCTCTATCATCTCGCGGCATTCAAGCATAGCGATAAATAATACCCTGCTCCATAAGAAGATCAAGGAATTATCAATTACCGACGGGCTGACAGGGCTTTATGTTTACAGATATTTCAACGATATGCTCGATAAGGAGATATTGAGATCAGCGCGGTATCAGCAACCGTTTAGTTTAATAATGCTTGACCTCGACGGATTCAAGGAAGTAAATGACAACTTCGGGCACCTTCAGGGCGATACGGTCTTAAGAGAAGTCGCCCAGATACTAAAGAGGGTCTGCCGCGAAGTCGATATAGTCGCCAGATACGGCGGCGAGGAGTTCACGGTCATCTTACCGGCGACGGATATGGAAGGCGCGTATATCCTCGCGGACAGGATCAGGATGGTCATAAAGAATTACGCTTTCGGGACGAAAGACAACATAATCAGCCTGACGGCCAGTATGGGAGTGGCCAGTTATCCGGAAAGCGCCTCAACGAAGATAGACCTCATCAAGCAAGTAGACAGGGCATTATACAAAGTAAAGGCCGACGGTAGGAACGGCGTATGCCGCGCCCTAAAGGAGACCTAAAAATGAGATTTAAAAGGCAACTACTGTTTGGCGCGATTTTTATGCTCTCGCTTCTTGTATTTGCTCTTCCTTGTTTCGCCCAAGTGGACCTTCAGGATAAGACGATCACGCTTGACGTCGAGAATATGAATATCGAGATGGTCTTAAAGATGATAGCCGAGCAAAGCGGCCTCAATGTCGTCATAAGCAAGAGCGTCGTCGGAGAGATCACCGTCAAATTGGATAAAGTAAACATCTATCAGGCGCTTGATTCCGTATTAAAGACGAATAATTATGTTTTTTCCATAGAGAACGATATAATAAGCGTCTATTCATATCAGGATTCCCAGCAGCAGGAACGATTTACCAATCTGCAGACGAAAGTATTCACTTTGACGTATACGGATGTCGCCGATCTGAAACGTATCCTTTTGTCAATGAAATCGCCACGTGGAAAAATCGAGATAAACGAGAAGAACAATCAAGCGATTATAACCGATACGCCCGTTAAGATAAAAGAAACAGGGGAAGCGCTTCAGGAACTCGATCAGGAGACGCAGGTAAAGAGCTACAAGCTGCTTTACTCCAAGGCAAAGGACATAGAGACAAAATTATTACAGATAATCCCGAAAGAAAAGGGAGACGTCTATGTAGATGAAAGGACCAACAGCGTAGTCGTCCGGGCGACTCCCGTTATTTTAAAGAACATCGATAATTTTATGGAGGGATGGGATACTCAGCACAAGCAGGTCCTGATAGAGGCGATGATAATGGAGGTCACTTTGGATGAAAGCACCAAGCTCGGTATATCGTGGGAACAAAAACACGATAATACCGCCGATAACGAAAGCGAACATCCGAAATTTGTAGATAATGCCATAAAATTTGCCGTTAATTTAGCTGCAGCCGGGCCGGGTGGCATCTTTAAAGTCGGAAGCTTAACTGCAGACGAATACGCCGTAACCCTTGAGGCGTTAAAGGCGAATTCAAATACCCAAGTCCTCTCAAGCCCCCGAGTGGTGGTCATAGACAGAGAGACGGCGAACATCTTAGTCGGTAGCAGCGAGCCCTACACAGTAGCTACCACAGACCCCGTTACCAAGCTTATCATTCAGGATGTCAGATATGTGGATGTTGGCGTTAAATTGGATGTTACGCCGGAAATCGGTGAGGACAAATTTGTCACGATGAAGATACACCCCGAGGTAAGTACCGCGAGAAGAGTCGCCGAGGTTGATAACGTCGTCGCCAAAGACACCACACAGGCGGATACGACGATGATGATCAAAGACGGCGAGACGATAGTCTTAGGCGGCCTTATCAAGAATACAAAGATTCAGACGATAAATAAAGTCCCTATCTTAGGTGATATTCCCATACTTGGCTTGGTGTTTAAGAACAAGTCCTATCAGGACGTAAAGAAGGAGATATTAGTTTTTATAACTCCTCATATTTTGACCAATGATAATCGCCAGACGGTTTCAAGGCAGGACTATAAGGCGAGCACAGACAGGCTCGGCAGGGGCGATGAGTATCTCGAGAAACATATAGAGAAATCCGGCGGTGTGGAGATATTGCCGCCTTACAAGGAAAAGAAGGCCGAAGCGATGAGAAGAGAGGTAATGCGATTATTGGATTTGGACGAATATTAAAATATGGCCATAGCCACCGAGAATATTCAGGCATCATTAAAAGATTACCTGCAGATAATATTCCATCGCAGGTGGTTTTTTATTTTACCCTTCGTAGTAGTATTCTGCACCGCGACAATAGGTAGTTTTTTCCTGCCGAAGTTTTACCAGTCATCCGTATTGATTTTAGTCGAAGAAGAAAAGCCGGTCAATCCACTCGCACGAGAATTGCCGTATCTTACTCAAGGCCCGGCGCCGACTCTTGCCGAACAGCTTAAGACTCTGACCGAAAAAATTTTAAACTATCCTCATCTTATTAAATTAGTTAGAGATCTTAATTTAGATAAAGGAGTAACTGATCCTTCAGCATACGAAAAATTAATTTATGGGATTCGCAGCCGCACTGAAGTAAAACTGAAAGCACCTGACGTATTCCAAATATCCTATGAAGATAAAGACCCCAAGATGGCGAGGGCGATAATAAATACGTTAATTCAAATATTCATAGAAGAAAACCTATCTAAAAAAACTGGCGAAGCGATGCTCGCGGTTAAATTTGCCGACGAACAGGCTCAACTCTATAAAAAGAACCTGGAAGAGTCCGAGCGGGCGCTTTTTGAGTTTAAGTCGAAATACCCGCTTCAGCAGCCCGGAAAAGAAGTGGATTTAAATGTTTCTATGCTTATAAATTACCAGACCGCGCTGACAGGCGTAGGGATGAATTTAAAAGAGAACGCCAGTAAGATCGATTTGTTAAAGAGACAATTAGCGGGACAGGAAGCGGTTCTTATCTCTACCGAAATGATGGATTTAAACCCCGCCGTCGCTAATTTAAACGCCAAATTACAGGATTTACAGTCAAGGCGGGATACTTTAATGGCCACTAACCCTGATTCTCCGGATTTGACCGATATAGAGATAGAGATAGAGGATGTTCGGGAAAAACTCCGGCTTGAGACGGAAAAGATGGTTGACAGCGAGACGGCCCAGACAGCCCCGCTTTTTTATCAGAGATTAGAGCAGAAATTAAAGGACGTCCAAAAAGAAGAAGAGAATCTGGTCGCGAGAAAAAAAGAACTGACAAATTTAGTCGCGGAATACGAAGGAAAGATCGAATCGCTTCCCGAGCAGGAAAAGAATCTGGCGCATCTGACAAGAGATAATGAAGTAAACGATAACATCTATAAGATGTTACGGATGAAGGTAGAAGAAAATAGGTTAACCG
Source organism: Candidatus Omnitrophota bacterium (assembly GCA_030695925.1). GTDB lineage: Bacteria > Omnitrophota > Gorgyraeia > Pluralincolimonadales > Pluralincolimonadaceae > JAGUXU01. Next base: position 3,787 of record JAUYOH010000044.1, on the reverse strand, counting down.
GTGAGGAAGTAAAAGAAAAAGGCACGAAATATACCATTCTTGAGAAAGCGCGCCTGCCCTTGAAACCATCCAAACCGCAGATCCTCCTGACAAGTATAGTGGCTTTTGTATTAGGCATACTTTCAGGATTTGGATGCGTATTTTTGACAGAATTCTCTGACCACTCATTCAGAGGTGTTGAGGATGCCAGACTGTTTTTGACATTACCCATATTGGGTTCAATACCTACGATAGTTGACGGCGATATCCTGCAGGCAATGAGAAGGCGCCAGAGGCGCATCGCGATTTCAATGAGCGTTTTCTTTATAGTGTTATTTATAATTGCCGTGATAACCTCAAGTATCAGACAATCCAAGACTACTGATGAAATAATCAAAACAGCCATCGCCGAAAAAGAAGCCGAAAACGGCAAGATGAAAGAATAGTATGGCAAACAACGGCTTTAACAAGATAAACGAAGCGCTAAAGAAAGCGGCAGAGGAAAAAGAGAAATCTCTGGGCAAAGAAAGCGCCGCCCCCTTAATTACTCCACCCCCTACAGAGTCAGCCGTTCCGGCCTACGAAGCACCTATTCCTGAAAGGATAATGAGCGCAGGCGTTGACCACAAGATAGTCGCTTATTTTAACCCGAAGGATCCTATAGTAGAACAATTCCGCTCCTTGCGGACACACATATATTCATCTGAAGCAACCGGTAGTTTAAAGACAATAATTATCACCAGTTCCCAGTCCCGGGAAGGCAAGACGCTTGTCGCGATAAATTTAAGCATTGTCATGGCGCAGGATTTAGAGAAACCAATTCTTCTTATAGATTGTAATTTACGTAAGCCCTGTGTTGACATATACTTAGGCCTTAAAAGTGATAAAGGCTTGAGTGATGTTTTATCTGGTAGCACAGGACTTAACGACGCGTTGGTAAGTACGGATGTAAAGAATTTAACGGTCCTTCCGGCCGGGCAGATCCCCATGACTCCCACGGAATTACTCGGCTCACAGAAGATGAAGGATTTACTGGCAGAGCTTAAGATGAAATTCGATTACATTATCCTAGATGCGCCACCGATTATTCCTTACGCTGATCCGAGGATTCTGGGGCCTTTGGTCGACGGCGCGGTTATGGTTGTTCGGACAGGGATAACCCGTAGGGAAGCGATCACGCGCGCGGAAAGCATCTTAAAAAGCGTAAATTGCAATATTTTAGGCTATGTCTTAACAGGCATCGAATACCATATTCCCGAATATATTCACCGGCACCTGTAGAAGGAGGCCGAATCGGTGAATTCACATAGACCAAAATCTCAATAAAAGGGTTTTGGTTTTTTGGTTTTAAGGTTGGCTATAATCAAGAAGGGAACATATCTACAGGAGTTTAGTATTGCATATAGTTAAACTTTATGCTATACTTTAATTATGAAAAACAGACCATTTTGGAAAAATGCCATAGAAAAGCTGTTTAAAGAAAAGTCGATCATCTGGATGACGGGTGTAAGGCGCGCGGGTAAGACATTTCTGTGCAAAAGCTTTGATGGTATCGATTATTATGACTGCGAGCTTCCGCGGGTAAGGAGCACGATGGAAGACCCGGAGTTATTTTTAGAAAGTTTACGCGGACGCAGGATCGCGCTGGACGAGATTCACAGGTTGCCAAACCCGTCGGAAATACTGAAAATAGCCGCCGATCATTATCCGGATATACAGATCATCGCTACAGGGTCGTCTACTCTTAGCGCTTCGGCGAAATTTAAGGATACGTTGACAGACAGGAAGCGGGAGTTGTGGCTTACCCCTATGACGCTATCAGACGCGGAGTCTTTTGGTAACAGTGATTTGAAGCACAGGTTTCTCTATGGCGGATTACCACCCTTCTTTATGCACGCTCGATACCCCGAGCGGAATTTTCAAGAGTGGATAGACGCTTTTTGGGCGAAAGACATCCAGGAATTATTCAGGCTCGAAAGGCGATATTCATTTCAGAAATTCTTTGAGCTTATTATGGCTCAAAGCGGAGGCATATTTGAGGCCAATAGCTTTGCGTCTCCATGCGAAGCGAGCCGGACCACTATCTCTAATTACCTGAAAGTGCTTGAAGCTACTTTTACCGCGCACATTATTCGTCCTTTTAGCTCCAAAAGGCAAAATGAGATCATATCCGCTCCGAAAGTCTATGGCTTTGATACAGGGTTTGTTTGTTATCACCGCGGCTGGTATGAACTCAGAAATGAAGATATGGGTTATCTTTGGGAGCATTTTGTTTTGAATGAGATATTCGCGCATCGGCAAACCAGAGACATCGGCTATTGGAGAGATAAACAGGGACACGAGATAGATTTTGTGATTAATAAAAGAGGATGGCCTCTTCTGGCAATAGAATGTAAATGGCGTGATAAGGATTTTGATCCGGCAAATGCCAAGGTGTTTTTAAGGCATTACGATAAGGCGCAAGTATATGTAGTGTCGCATAATGTGAGCCATCCTTATAGCCGTAGATATGGCGATTTTACGATTAAGTTTATAAATCTCGCGGGTCTTGAGAATATCTGTAAACATTAGCGTAGGCCCCGCACCAAATGGAGTGGCCCAAAGTGATAAGGTTATTGCGCAAACGCAAATACGGTTGGCAGCCGGACATTCCGGATGAGCGCGACTTTCTCTACCGCGCCATAAGGCCGGTGATCCGCCTGCCGAAGAAGACAGACCTGCGGGCCCGGTGCTCGAAAGTGGAGTATCAGGGCGGGCTGGGAAGCTGTACCGCGCAGTCCTTGGCGGGCGATCTGGAGTTCCTCGACAATAAGGCCGACGGGCAATATACCGACGTAAGCCGGCTCTTTATCTACTACAACGAACGCCTGCTCATGGACAGCGTGGATTACGACTCCGGCGCGTCGCTTCGCGTGGGAATTAAGACCTTAAAGAACGACGGCGCCTGCGAGGAGAAACTCTGGCCGTATGTCATAGAGCGCTTCGACCGCAAGCCGCTCCAAAAGTGCTACGCCGACGCCAAGGAGCACAGGATAACCTCTTACCACCGCATCAGCGGACTTAAGGAGATGCTTGTCTGCCTCGCGGAAGGTTTCCCGTTCGTATTCGGATTTACGGTCTATGAGAGCTTTGAGAGCCGGACAGTGACGCGCACAGGCGTAGCGAACATGCCGAAAAAAGACGAAAAAGCCATCGGCGGCCATGCGGTTATGGCGGTCGGCTATGACCAAGGCGCCAAGCGCTTCATCGTCCGTAATTCGTGGGGCGAGAAGTGGGGGAAGAAAGGTTATTTCTCCATGCCGTTTCAGTATCTCGAGACCCTCGCGGCGGATTTCTGGACTATAAGGAAGTAAGGAAAAATATAATGGAATGCAGGATTTGCGGCAATAAAAATGGCAACAAAATCTATGCGGCAAGGGAGATGATGTTCGGCTTCCACGACGAGTTTTATTATTTCGAATGCGCCGCCTGCGGTTGCCTCCAGATAAAAGAAATCCCTGCTGATATGTCTAAATATTACCCAGAGGATTACTATAGTATCTCTGCAAAGCCTCCGGAGCATCGCTTCATTAAAGATAATCTAGTAAACATGAGGGACGACTTTACTGTCCTTGGCAAAAGCTTTATCGGCCGGATGCTATTTTCGCTTTTTCCGGCCGAAGACTTACGCCCGCTTTCAGCTTGCCAACTTACAAAAAAATCATGTATTCTGGATGTCGGATGTGGAACAGGATTGCTACTTCACCGGCTCAAGAACGCCGGATTCGAGAACGTAATGGGCGCAGATCCTTATATTAAAAACGATATA
>JAUYOH010000040.1 GCA_030695925.1 Candidatus Omnitrophota bacterium | reverse complement strand
TAATATCACGATTATTCATAGAATAGCCTAAGCACACTAAATATGCATTGCTCATGTCAAGAGGTAACACTTAATAGATAAAAGTCCTCTTTGGCCAAATGGCCTCTTTAACATCCTATCTCGACTATGTCCTTTAGGTGGTCGGGTTTGTCAAGACCAATTCTTCAGTAGTGTTAAGATGAAACCCTTTTATTGTTGACGACCGGCCTTTGTTGCCGTCAATAAGCCCCTGACAGTACACCTGCCAGGGCGTTTTGTTATCAAGCGACTGGTGGTACCGTTCCGTATTGTAGAACTCAATTTATTCGGTTAATCCTACCCGCGCTTCAGGTATCGTCTGATAGCCCTTCAGTTACACGTTCTCGTACTTGACCGTCCGCCAGAGCCGCTCGACGAAGATATTATCAAGGCATCTGCCACGACCATCCATACTGATATTGATATTGTTGGTAACGAGCACATTGATAAACTCCTGAGATGTGAACTGCGTCCCCTGATCGGTGTTGAAGACATCGGGAGTGCCGTATTTATCAATGGCTTCCCGTAACGCCTCTACGCAGAAATCCGCCTCAAGCGTATTCGAAAGTCTCCAGCCCAAGACACATCGGCTATACCAATCGACAATCGCCACCAGATACGCAAAGCCCCACGCCAATCGGATGTATGTAATATCCGAACACCATACTTGATTAGGCGCGGTGACATCCAGGTCTCGCAAAAGATACGGGTATATACGGTTCTCCGGATGAGGTTTCGACAGGTTCGGCTTCGGAAACACCGCCTGAAGTCCCATCTTGCGTAGAAGTGTCCTTGTATGATCCTTACCGACCGTGTATCCCGCCTCGCGAAGATATGTTGTCATATTCCGTACTCCATAGAACGGTGTCTTCATATACTGAACGTCTAGAAGCTTCATCATAGTCTGGTCAAGCTCTGATAATGGTACCGGCTCATAGTACCAGCTCGAGCGGTTAAGCCCCATGATTGAGCATTGCCTGCGCACGCTGTAATCCTCGTCTTCGACATCGCTAAGTTCACGGCGTTCGGTCAGCTCAAGATTTGTATTTTTTTTTTGAGCCAATTGTTCTCCATGGTCAATTCACCGATGGTCTTATGCAGCTTATCCGTAAACTCCTC
>JAUYOH010000034.1 GCA_030695925.1 Candidatus Omnitrophota bacterium | reverse complement strand
GATATGTCTCGGGGAGTCGCAAACAGGCTTTGATCCGGGAGATTCCGAATGGGGCAACCCATCGCAGGTTATACTGCGATATTTTTTGCCTGAAATTCAAAATAGGGCAAAAAAAGTGAAACCAGGAGAATTGAAACATCTAAGTATCCTGAGGAAAAGAAATCACAGAGATTCCCCTAGTAGCGGCGAGCGAAAAGGGAAGAGCCTAAACCATTTTTCCGCAAGGAAAAATGGGGTTGCGGGACCTCGATGTGGCAGATGGATGGATAGCAGAAATGCATGGGAAGGCATACCAAAGAGAGTGAAAGTCTCGTATGCGAAATTCTGAAGTCGCCTAGGGGTATCCCAAGTACTACGGGGCACGTGGAATCCTGTAGGAATCCGGGCCGACCACGGTCTAAGGCTAAAAACTACACCTAAACCGATAGTGCACAAGTACCGTGAGGGAAAGTTGAAAAGAACGCTGGTGAAGCGAGTGAAATAGAACCTAAAATCATAAACCTACAAGCGGTGGGAGGGCTATATCCCCGCCTTTGGCGGGGAAATGCCTGACCGCGTACCTTTTGCATAATGGACCGACGAGTTACTGTGCGGTGCGAGCTTAATCTGCCAAAGACCTTGGCAGGGGAGGCGTAGCGAAAGCGAGTCCTAACTGGGCGTTTTAGTACTGTATAGTAGACCCGAAGCTGAGTGATCTACCCATGGCCAGAGTGAAGTCCTCCGAAAGGAGGATGGAGGCTTGAACCCGTTAGCGTTGAAAAGCTATGGGATGAGCTGTGGGTCGGAGCGAAAGACTAAACAAACTCAGAAATAGCTGGTTCTCCCCGAAATATTTCTAGGGATAGCCTCGGGGAAATTAAATAGTAGGGGTAGAGTGCTGAATGGGTTACAGGGCCTTACTAGGTCGCTGAACCCAACCAAACTTCGAATACTACTATTTTTATCCCGGGAGTAAGACGCTGGGGGCTAAGCTCCGGCGTCAAAAGGGTATCAGCCCAGACCATCAGCTAAGGTCCCTAAGAATAGGCTAAGTGGTAAAGGATGTGATCTCGCATTGACAACCAGGATGTTGGCTTAGAGGCAGCCATCATTTAAAGAGTGCGTAACAGCTCACTGGTCGAGCGACCTCGCGCCTAAGATAATCGGGGCTTAAGCCTATTACCGAAGCTATGGGTTTCTGCTACTTCGGTAGCAGGAGCGGTAGGGGAGCATACTCTGACGAGTGAAGGCGTACCGTGAGGAGCGCTGGACGTCAGAGTAGAGATTATGTCGGTATGAGTAGCGAAAACACCTGCGAGAAACAGGTGCACCGAAAGTCTAAGGTTTCCTGGGGAAGGTTAATCCGCCCAGGGTTAGTCGAGCCTAAGCCGAGGCCAAAGGGCGTAGGCGATGGATAATCCGTTAATATTCGGATACCAGTCAGGTGGCGTTTCCCGCGCAAGCGGGATCCCGCCTGCTATGAAAATAGCGTGGCGGGAAAAACTTTTTGTATGACGTGGCGTGTTTAGGCCGGCGCAGTGTTGGATGTCTGCGTTCTTTCCTGAGTAATTAGGAGAGGGGATCCCGTGCAAATCGCACGGGAGAATTGTTCTAAAATGTGCTGCCAAGAAAAGTACAAAAAGGAGTTGCCTGACTGTTCGTACCGGAATCCGACACAGGTAGACCTCCAAAATATGGTAAGGTGCTCGAGATAACCCTCGTTAAGGAACTCGGCAAATTAGCCTCGTAAGTTAGCAATAAGAGGTGCCCTTCATTGAAAGATGACAGGGCCTCAGTAAAGTGGATCGGGTGACTGTTTAGCAAAAACACAGCACTCTGCAAACTCGAAAGAGGAAGTATAGGGTGTGATACCTGCCCGGTGCTGGAAGGTTAAGGAGAGGAGTCAGCTTTTCGTAAGATTAGCGAAGCCCCGAACCGAAGCCCCAGTAAACGGCGGCTGTAACTATAACAGTCCTAAGGTAGCGAAATTCCTTGTGGGGTAAGTTCCCACGCGCACGAATGGTTTAACAACCTGATCGCTGTCTCAACGAGGGACTCGGCGAAATTGTAGTGGCGGTGAAGATGCCGTCTACCCGCATCAAGACGAAAAGACCCCAGAACCTTTACTATACCCTGCCATTGGATCTTGGTCCAATATGTGTAGCATAGGTGGGAGGCTTTGAAGCCTAGGCGCTAGCTTAGGCAGAGCCACAATGTGAAATACCACCCTTGTTGTATTAAGATTCTAACTTATTGCCGTGAATCCGGCGTAAGGACAGTGACAGGCGGGTAGTTTGACTGGGGCGGTTCCCTTCTAAAAGGTAACGAAGGGGCCCAAAGGTTGGCTCAGGGCGTTCGGCAATCGCCCGTGGAGTGTAAGCGCATAAGCCAGCTTGACTGCGAGTTCGACAGAACGAGCAGATACGAAAGTAGGGGCTAGTGATCCGGTGGTTGAACGTGGAATCGCCATCGCTCAACGGATAATAGGTACTCTGGGGATAACAGGCTTATCGGGCTCGAGAGTTCATATCGACAGCCCGGTTTGGCACCTCAAATTTGGGGTGTTCCGGCGGTAACGTCGGAAATGTATTGGCTAATAACGGTGAAACCCAATAGAAGGAGGGTAATACCGTGGGAAGTCCATCAAAATCTAAAATTCAAAATTTTGAATAATGATTTGATCTGACCCCGTAACGACTGATCCCCGACAAAGCGTCGGGGAGAGATAGCATATATATATTTAATGCTATAATACGCCAACTCCTCGAAAGAGGATGAAGATATAGTCTAATCCCATGCGAAAGTGTGGATAAGATTGCGATGTCGGCTCATCCTATCCTGGGGCTGTATAAGGTCCCAAGGGTCCGGCTGTTCGCCGGTTAAAAGGGTACGCGAGCTGGGTTCAGAACGTAGATAACACTGCGTTGTCCTACAGCAATGTAGGATTAGCACCGACTTATATCGGTGAAGTCCTAAAATATTAGGATAATACCGAGGGAAGTCAGCGGCTTTTTGTTTCGCAAAAAGGCTAAATTCAAAAATAAAAAATTAAATAGTAACAATTTTTGATTTTTGCATTGTGATTTTTGATTTTAGCGAGCGAAGCGAGCGCTTGACCCCGTAACGACTGAGAGCGGAAGCTCGAGATAGCATTCTAAATAGATGCTATAATACGTCGGCTCCTCGAAAGAGGATGAAGATATAGTCTATGCCACTGGTAACAGTGGAAAAACATGCGTGAGACAGTAAACTGACCGTTGCTGTCTATAAATCTGGCTATTTGCTGGAAAATCTGAGTATCCCATATTACTACTTGACGATTTAGTCTCTATATGAGATAATAATCCGGCAGGAGTAAAAATATATGGGCGCAGACAATCAGCAGGAAAGGCCAAGCGGGATAGCATCATACTATATCACTGGCTTTGTTGACGGAGAAGGTTGCTTTTCTGTAACTATACAGCGAAGCAAGAATGTGAGATTAGGAATTCAGGTAATTCCTGAGTTTCACGTTTCTCAGCATCAAAACAGAACTGAAGTTCTTTTAGAGATTAAGAGAGTATTTGGTTGCGGTTACATAAAACCAAATGACCCTGGTAATCCTAAAGATTTAACATCAGTTTATGTGGTGCGTAATATAAAGGATCTCCGAAGCAAAGTCATACCGTTTTTCAAGAAATTTCCAATCATTTCAATAAAACGGCTCGATTTTGAGAAATTTGCACAAGTCGTAGGAATGATGGAAGATGGGAAACATCTTGAGAAAGACGGGTTAGTTAAGATATTGAAACTTGCATTTTCAATGAACTTCAGTGGAAAATATCGAAAACTAAAATTAGTAGATGTTCTATCCAGTTTGGAATCTTCAGAGACTATACGCCAGACTCTCCAAAAGGAGAAGAAGATATAGTCCGAACTGCATAGCGATATGCAGAGACGGGCAGAAATGTTTCGTCCCTCTAAGAGATTTTATGGCTTTGGCTATTTGAAGCCAAACCATTGCTTTGCTGGCTTAGGGAGTAACAGAATTGTCGGTCTCTATCTGATGTGGGTGTTAGGATACTTGAAGGGGAGTTCTCTTCAGTACGAGAGGACCTAGAGAAACGAACCTCTGGTGTTCCGGTTGTCCTGCCAAGGGCAAAGGCCGGGTAGCTATGTTCGGAAAGGATAAA